>JAITIZ010000255.1 GCA_031279215.1 Planctomycetaceae bacterium | reverse complement strand
GGGAACTTCTAAAAACTCATTTTTTTAGGAACGCAGGCGTCTCGCCTGCACTTTTTATAGGCAATGTGCAGTCGAGACGACTGCGTTCCTGATGTTTTTAGAAGTTCCCTACAATGATTTTATGAAATAATTTTATAAAATGATTTTATAAAATGATCTTATAAAATGATTTTATGAAATTTCCCATCTTCTGTCAATTTTACAAACTTGGATAAACTTGAATGCGGGAGGTAAGGGAGGTAAGAGCGTGCCGTTTTTAGCCGTAAAAAATATCAAACATTGTTCTTATATTGAAAACCCATTATAATATACTCCTCACACTTGAAAATTCGGTTTTCGTTTTAAAATAGATGTTCATTAAAATCGCCCCGAAGAGGCAAACAACATTAGTAACAAAACACTGCTCTCCACTCTTCACTCTCCGCTATGTTTATATTGATTTTATTTGAGGTATTATTCGATGACTTTAATTTTTCTGCTTACTAACCGAACACGGTTGTTAATATTAACACTTTTCGGAATTTGTTTTTTGTCGGTTGTTGTTGCGGTTCAGGGACAGGCGGTTCGGGAAGTTACGGCGGATTCACTCAAAATCAGTCCGCCGCCTATTGAACAAGCACCTTTGGACGCCGTCGTTATCTTCAACTCCGAAGGAAAACGTTTACTTTATCTCCCAAAAGGTTGGCCCCTAGAAGACCTGGACGATTTTTGGAATTTTCTCTTGCGGGATAGAAAAAATCCGTTGCCGCCGTTTGGTTTGCAAGAAATTAATGTTGTCGGAAAAGTTGTTGACCGCCGCGTCGAAACCGAAATCCGAATTGTCTTAACAACATTCAACAACCGTCCGCTTCTCGTTCCTATTGGAATGAAAGAAGGTATTTTGCCTGCGGACGGAAAATTAAAACCGATTTTCCGTGGACCGGGTTCTTTTGATTTGACGGTTGATCCCCAATCGGGTCAATATCTTGTGTTGATTCGCCCCCAACTTCCCGAAACCACGAAATACCAACCGGAAAATTTCACAACAACTTCTCCTGCCCAATTAACACCAGAACCAGAAATATCGGCAATATCGGAACTATCATCAGTTCCATTGCCGGAAAAGTTATCGGAACCCCCAAAAAGTACCGCAATAAACAACACAACAGACACCGCAACAGACAGCACAATAAACAGCAAAGACCCAAAAGAAAAAAAAACTCCTTTAGAACAACATTACGAATTGATTTTACCTTTTTGGTTTCCCCTAACCCATATCGGTAATGAAGAAAACCGGCTTACTGTTTCATTCCCGCAAGCGGTTAACTCTCAATTTGTGTTGCTGGTTCCAGAGAAAGAAATTGCCGCAACCGTTTCGCAAGGCGCATTGCTCAACTCTCTCGAACTACCCAATCAACCCGTAACTCAATTCAAAATACTTGGGCTTAGTTCGGATTTTGAACTTGCATGGCGTAAGAAAAAAACAGAACCCCTTGATAATCGTCCGGTTTTTTATGTTGAAGACGCTTTAATTAAAGTACAATTGGAAGAGAAATCCAATATTTATGATGTTATTCTTCCGGTTCGCAGTCCTCCGGCGTCGTTTTTTGATCGATTGCGTATCCGGTTGCCGTCAGGAACAGTTCTGGATCGGGAAACAACAGAAAAATATGCCGCCGGCGGTTATTCCTTTGATTGGGTCAAAGAAGAAAAAAAAGAAACAACAACCTCGCCAATTCTGGAGATTCGTCTTCCGCGAAAAACTTCCGGTTCCGTCAACATCCGTCTCAAAGCCATTCAACAACTCAATACCGAAAAAAAAGATATTTGGCGGGATTTTGGAGGTTTTGAAGTTATTGGAGCGGAACGGCAGTTTGGTTATCTTACTGCGGCGGTTCCTCCCGATACACGCTCAAACTGGAAACCAATTCGCGGTATTCGGCAAACAGAAATTTCAGATTCCGCAATTTATGGAGAAGTTGACGCCCGATTTGAATTTTTTTCGCAACCGTTTTTGTTGCAAGGACGGATTGTTTCACCGCAACCCCGTACCAATGTAAAACCGGAATATCAAATCGGAATTAATAAAGGTTCACTTTTATTGACGGCGCGATTGACGTATGAGGTACTTGGTTCTAAGACGGAGAGTCTTTCGATTCGGTTGCCCGGTTGGAAATGGAGCGGCGAAATCAAGCCTTCCAATATTATCGATACTGTTGGAGTCGAACAAGACGAAAACGGACTGCTAACAATTCCTTTTCGAACACCAACTGACGGTTCGTTTGAAATCGAACTCAAAGCCCATCGTTCTCTTTCAACAGAGGAAGGCGATGAAAAACAACGATTGGTAATTCCTTTACCGAAACCGTTGGTAACATGGAGTGAACCTGCTCCGGTAGTGATTGTTCCGGCGGACAATGTTGAAGTGATTCCGATTGACGAAGATACGGATTCCGGTTTGACGACCGCACCGGAATTAAATAACACCAAACCAAACACCACCAAACCAAACAGCACCGAACCAAACAGCACCGAACCAAACAACACCGAACTAAACACTGCCGAACCAAAACGAACTCTCGGATTAACACGGCGCAGCCGGCGTTCCCAAACAATACGAATTGAAATCCCGGAACGCCAACAAGAACCGTTGTTTTATCGTACAGAACCGACGGATGCGGTGTTTGTTGCGGATATTCGTTATCACCGCCAAAAAATCAAAGCGGCAATGCGTACCGATATTCGGTTGCGGGACTTGAATGATCAGGTGGATCAGATTATTTCTTACGATGTTTCGTATGTTCCGGTTGAAAAATTGTATTTTCTCGTTCCTAAAATGTTGGAAGAAAACGGTCATTTACAAGTGAAAATCGGAAACCGCCCGCTGGAATTGCGTGATGTAACATCAAATAGCACATCAAATAGTGCATTAAACGGTACATTAAACGGTACAGAAAACAGTACGGAGAACGGAATGGAAAATTGGAGTCGGAAATTGGTAATGCTGCCGGAATCTTTGTTCAAATTTCAACTCGTGTTTCGGTATTCCATTCCGCCGGTTCCTATTGAATATGATATGACAACCCCGTTTTCGTTATCATTAATTCGTCCGGCGGAAACCTTGGTTTCTGATCATCGTGTCAATTTGATTGTTCCGCCGGGTTATTTGATAGAACTTCATAACGACGTGAACCGCCTTTGGAATACGACAACACCAGATTCGCCAACACTCGGAACAAGTTTTCAATCATCGCAATCTCCCAATAAAATTTCGTTGCTTATTTCGTTGTCCAACCATGCGGCTCTGGGAACAACAATTATAGAGCGTGCGTGGTTGCAAACATGGTTAACCGGTTCATTACGGCAAGATCGCGGAGAGTATCTTATTACCAGTGACCGCGAATCCGTAACACTCAATCTTCCATTGGCAGCCGGTAAGGGTAAAGTTTTTGTTTCGATTGATCGGGTGCCGGTTCTTGCGGAAGTTTCGTCGAAGGGCGAGTTGACGATTCCTTTAACATTGGAACAACGGCAGCGTTCTGTTTTAGTTGAAATTGTTTATCGATTTCCATTTGAAACGGTTCGTAGTTTGGCGGAGCTGGAGTTACCGTACTTCAATTCGGAATCGCTTATCCGTTGCGAATATTGGCAGGTAATTCTTCCGCAAGACCGGCATATTCTTAATATTCCTACGGGTTGGACGCCGGAATACCGTTGGGCGTGGAACAATTTGTTTTGGGGACGTATTCCGTCGCTTCAGAAAAAAGATATTGGTTTACCGGACGATTCACCGGAAAGTCCGGCAATTTCAACAAGATCAAATCAATATTTATTTAGCAGTCTTCATCCGGCACCGGAAACTTCGCTTTATATTGTTGGGCGTTCACTTATTGTGTTACTTTCGAGCGGTCTTTCACTTCTTATCGGTTTAACTCTGATTTATTTCCCGCAAACCCGTTATGCCGGTTCGCTTTTTGGGCTTGGTGTTGTGTTATTGGCAATTCTTTTTTATCGACCGGCTCCAGTACTGTTAATGCTTCAAGCATCATCTTTTGGTGTTTTTCTGGCGTTGGGAGCGGCTTATGTTTACCGGATAGTGTACCGCGAAGAAAAATGGGTTGTTCCCGTTTCAAGAACATGGGACGAATCCTCTCAAACTTCAAAAGTGTATTCCGTAATCATTGATGAAGAAACCGAACCGGAAAAGAAAGAGGAGAAAAAAGAATCCTCGTAATATCCTCATATCCTGTTATATTCATCACATTCGACCATTCGGTTTGCGTTTTTTTGACAAGATAAACAGATCGTAACAAGATAAACAGAATTGACAGGATTTCTAAATAAAAGACACAAAAATTCTGTTCTTATAAAACCGAATTTTAAAGTGCAATGAGTATCGTGAGTATATTGATTATTTTGAAATAATACATTATTCTTTAATACGTAATATATCAGTGGAATTTTTGTTTTTTGTTCTTAACCCCGCTAGGGGGGTGAAATGCATAACCGGCGGTGAAGCGAAAGGAAGAATAGACAAAAAAACAATTTTTAATAACCCTTTAAATTCAAACATATTTATTATTGTACTTTTTTATTATTATACTTTTGGGAAAGTACCGTAAATATTCATTTATTCACTTATTTACTTATTGAGTTGGTATTTATGAATTATTCGCTTGCTTATGGACGCGGAACACTTTCGGTTGACTTGCCGGAAAAAAATGTGGTCAAGGTACTTGGAATTCAACCTGCTGTTGTGTTGCCGGAACCGATGGAGGAAGTCCGCCGAAAACTCAATCAACCCAATACCGCAGAACCATTGGCAAAAATTGTTGTTGGTAAAAAATCTGCGTGTATTGTTATCTGCGACATCACACGTCCTGTTCCCAACAAAATCATTTTGCCGCCTATTTTGCAAACATTGGAGGAAGCCGGAATTACTGATTCGGAAATTGTTATTCTTGTTGCCACAGGTTTACATCGTGCCAGCACACCGGAAGAAAAACTTGAAATGCTTGGCGAAGTTATTGTTAATCGTTATCGAGTTGAAGACCACAACGCCCGAAATCTAAACGAACATGATTATCTTGGTAATTCAACACACGGTGTTCCTATTTGGATTGATCGGCGATACCTTGATGCGGAAGTGAAAATTTTAACCGGTTTGATAGAACCGCATTTCATGGCTGGATTTAGCGGCGGACGTAAATTGATTTGTCCGGGAATTGCTGCTGCCGAAACAATTGGACCTTGGCATTCGCCCAAATTTCTTGAACATAACAACGCCCGATTCGGTTGTATCGAAAATAATCCGGTTCACGAAGAACAAATGGAAATTGCACGAAAATCCGGTTGTGATTTTATTGTCAATGTTGTTATTGATCATCACCGTCAAATTCTGGCGGTGGTTGCTGGTGAGATGGACAATGCCCATTGTGAAGGTGTTGAAATTGCACGAAAATTTGTTGCGGACACGGTGAAACATCCGGTTGATGTTGTTATTACCAGTGCTGCCGGTTATCCGTTGGATAAAACGTGGTATCAGTCAATTAAGGGAATTGTCGGTGCCATTGAAATTTTGAAACAAAACGGAACAATTATTCTGGTTGCCGCATGTGATGAAGGACTTGGAAGTAAAGCGTTTGAAGAAATTGCAACACGTTTTCCAACAATCGAAACATTTATGGAAGCGATTCTCGCCGATCAATTTTATGTTGCCGATCAATGGCAAATCGAAGAACTTGCCAAAGCACTTCGAAAAGGCAAGGTCAAAGTTGTTTCCAACGGTTTACCGCCGGAAGTGTTTCAAAAATATTACGTAACTCATTCGCCAAGTCTCGAACAAGCGGTTGCCGATGCTTTTGCTGAATATGGTACCAATATGACTGTTGCTGTTATGCCGGACGGTCCTTACGTCCTGGCAACAATAGAATAGTGGATAGTTGATAGTTGATAGTGTCGCATGCGATTTACAATCATTCCAGTTAAAAATCCGCATGCGACATTCTCAACTCTTTACTATCAACAACCAACTACGATGAGGACTTTTTGTAATTAGGGAACTCCTGATCCGGCGGTTATACTTCGCTTTACCGCCGATTATGCATCTCTCACACTAACGAAGTTAAGAAAAATAAAAAACACCACTGAATAATTACAAATAATCTCGCAAATCCCTTTCAAGTCATAAGATCGTTAGAACCGATATATCCGATATATTTTGCCACTGTGGAATCACTTGCTCAAAAAGGAGTCTAAGTTCATGCGGCTCAAATACTGTTTTTTATGGAAAATCGGTTTAGTTTTGGTTATTTTGGGGATTTTTGCCCTACATAATTTCTATTGTTTCGCAACTTTTGAAGAGGAATTACACCAGAAGGCAAAGGAACTTTTTGCGCTGGGAATCCAAATGGAACGCCAAGAAAAAAATACAGATGCAGAAAAAATTTACGAACAATGTCTCCAATTCGCAAAAGAAAATAATATCGCACACCTAGAATCGCCAACCCTACATCGGTTGGCAATTATCAAAGCAAAAGAACAAAAAATCACCGAAAGTGAACAGTATTTTCGAAAAGCTCTTCAATTGGATAAAGAAAATACAACCTTGCTTTGTGATTTCGCAAAACTTTACTCTGACCAAAAAAATTATGCCAACGCCGAAACAATACTGAAAAACGCCCTGCTGATCACCCCTGAACATCGCCGCACTTTGTTCAATCTCGGTCTTGTAATTACCTTGCAAAAAGATCGCCAAACCGAAGGATTACGATATCTCAAATTAGCAATCGGTGAAACAGCAGCTTATCGGGAACTCGCCAAAATTTATCGGCAACAAGGTAATAATGATCAGGCAGAATTTGCCGAACAACGAGCAATTCTCGCCGAAAAAAAACAAACTCCAACAACAACCAATATCATAACTTCACCAACAATTTCAATGGATGAGCAAACAAAAAATGAACTCGTCCAACATGTTAAAGAAGAACTATTACGTTTGGAAACTTCCGAAATCGCTGCCGATATTCAAAATACTCCACAGAAAACAATTACACCACAACCAAAACCATTATCGGCATTAACGGAACCGGCATTCGCAGAAATATCAACAGAACCATCATTAGCAAAACCGTTACCATCAGCATCATTATTAGCAGAACCAATACATGATCCGTTTTTGGTTGTTGAACCGCAGAAGATTGAGGAGAAGGTTGGGGATTGGAAAACGAATCAACAGATTACAGAAAATATTTCAACAGAAAATATTTCAACAAATAATATTTCAATAGATAATGTTTCAACAGAAAATGTTTCAACATTTCGTGATCCGTTTTTAACTCCTAATGGTGACAAGATCGAATCTTCACCGGTAGAAACCAACCTCAATATCGGTAGGGAATTACCTGATGTGAAACCGCTTCAAGTCCTTCCAGAACCGCCTAAGCAACATGTTATTAAAATTCTCAAACCGGAACTGTTGACCAACGAACCGGTTAAAACATTTCCTCAAGAGGTTCGGAGTAATCGGAAAACTAATGATATTCGAGCACTTCCTGCAACGGATTTTCGGATTTCAAATTCAATGGGAAAAGAGGCGGATATTCCCCAACAACTCGAAGTTCGTACCATAACGATTGTTCCTTTGGAAGATGAAACAGTCAATAAAAGTATCCCTGAATATACGGCAATCAATATCAAAAAAATCCCGCTCACTCAAAAAACGTCAACACCTGCCCAAATAGAGGAGAAAAAAATTCCCGTTTCTACAAAAATAGATACGAAAACAGAAAAGAAAGAAGAAAAAAATTCTATTTCACGATTCCAAAATCCTGTTACACTCGATTCTGCCGCAACCATCAGCATATCGCTTAACAAAACCCAAACCGCACAAAATATCTCATCCCCTGAAACAAATTCTGATTTTTCGGCACGTTTGTATCTTGAGCAACCAATTGACCTGATTACATTTGGCTCCCAACGTTCCCAAAATCAACACCCCCAAGCTCCGATTCCGGTTTTTAACTCGCCCGAAAAAACATTGAATAACGGTCTGGAAAATCAACCGCTCCGGTC
Source organism: Planctomycetaceae bacterium (assembly GCA_031279215.1). Classification (GTDB taxonomy): domain Bacteria; phylum Planctomycetota; class Planctomycetia; order Pirellulales; family Thermoguttaceae; genus WRKP01. Next base: position 7,499 of record JAITIZ010000255.1, on the reverse strand, counting down.
GTCTCACAACGAATCTACACAACCGCAACAATTGGATTGGGATACCAGAATAACTCAAAATAATCGTCATAATCATTACGATAATCATTACGATAATTATGACGATTCCGACCATGCCGTATCGTCCCAACGTTCCTCAAAATCAATTTTACGCCCCAGAACCGGAAAAATCGAAATTCAGGAAGGATTGGATTCTTATGTTTATGTTAATACGGAAACGTTGAAAAATGAGGAGGTTTCGGATTCACCAAAGTCGGCGGAAAAAGAAACCGAATCAGAATCTGTTGCAAAAACAAATTCAATAACAAAATCTATTTCGGAATCTTTTTCCTTACTAAACCCGATGTCAAATAAACTTGCCAATCGGTTAGCCTATCCATCACATTCGCCTCAAATCCCCCCAACTCCGTCTCTGGAAACCGAAACAGAAACAGAAACAACCGCAACTCCCGCCGTAACACCGCCCGAAACAACAATAACCGAAACAAATCAGCTGCTTGCCGAAAAAATTCCTCAACCGGAAATTCCCCTGATTGCAGACTCCAATACTCAAAATACGAATACAGAAAATATCAATGCTGAGAATACCAATGTTGAGAATACCAATGTTGAGAATACCATTTCGACAAAATCGGAAATTAATAAAAAATCCGATCTCCAATTTTCATCGCTTCTGGCTCCAACCGTTTTAAGATTTGAAATTGCGTCAGCAACAAAATCGAAGAGTTTGAACCAGTCGGAAGTATTAAACGAATCAGGCAACCCGAATAAAATTGTTACTCAAGAACAAGTTTCAACTTTGGCTAAACCGTTTTCGGCGGAGCAGGTTCAACCGGAATCAGATTTGTTACAACAACCAACCAACAACACTTTCCAACCGCCAACTGTTCTAAAATTTGAACCGGCTCGGCGTGAAATTGTTTCCAAACCGTCGCCGGCTCAAACAGTTCCGCTTCAAACAACTCCGGCTCAAACGGCTTCGGTTCAAACAACTCCGGCTCAAACAACTCCGGTTCAAACAACTCCGGTTCAAACAGTTCCGCTTCAAACAACTCCGGCTCAAACGGCTTCGGTTCAAACAGTTCCGGCTCAAACAACTCCGGTTCAAACAACTCCAGCTCAAACGGCTTCGGTTCAAACAGTTCCGGCTCAAACAACTCCAGATCAAACGGCTTCGGTTCAAACAGTTCCGGCTCAACCTGTTCCGATGCAATCGGTTTTGGTTCAAGAAACAAAATCGTTATTGACAACACATCCCCAATCAGCTGTTATAACAAATTCCGATACAATTTCTAATCCAGCTATTACCGAAACAACTGTTCCGGCGGTTCCCAATACTTCAATGATTCCGGCGATTTCGGCGGTTCCAGTAGTTCAACCGACTCCTGCTGTTTCAGAAATTGCTCAACCGCAATTACCGCCAACTCCGCCTAATTCCGCAGAACCGGCAACTCCGCTCACTGATTCTGTTGCGATTTTAAGTCGTCCTATATCTGCTCCGGTAATTGCTGTTCCGGTTCAAGAACAGATTCCTGTTCAGGAACAGATTTCGGTTCAAGAACAAATTCTGGTTCAAGAACAAATTCCGATTCAAGAGCCGCCGTTTCCAAAACAACAGATAGAATTGAAAACCGAAATTATTGCCGACAAGACAACACCGCCAATAACTTCTGATCATGTAGAAGCCTTCCTCCCGATTTTAACGGTACGTCAACCGGAAAAGGAGTCTGTTTATCAACCATCGCCTATTCCAATGTCGGAATCAACACAATCAAATACTAATTTTAAATTTAAGGTTGCTAATGAAACAGCAGCAATACCGCCAACCGAACAAATTGCCAAACAAACAACAGATGATCAACAATTAAAAATCGTAACTCGTTCTGAAACATTGAAATTTGTTGCTCCCGCTCGACCACAACAAAAATTATCACAAAATCAAGAAAATATTATTCCGAAACCGACAATAGAAATTGTTCCCAAACAAGCCGAAACTGTTCCGAAACCGGCAGAAGAAGTTGTTACAAAAACGGTTGAAATTGCTCCGAAATTGGCAGAAGAAATTGTTGTAAAACCGGTTGAAACTATTCCGAAACCGGCAGAAGAAATTGTTACAAAACCGGTTGAAACTGCTCCGAAATTGGCAGAAGAAATTGTTGTAAAACCGGTTGAAACTGTTCCGAAACCGGCAGAAGAAATTGTTGCAAAATCAGTTGAAGTTACTCCGAAATTGGTAGAGGAAGTTGTTACAAAACCAGTTGAAATTCCTCCGAAACCGGCAGAAGAAATTGTTGCAAAATCAGTTGAAGTCGATCCGAAATCGATAGAGGAAGTTGTTACAAAGCCTGTTGAAATTCCTCCGAAACCGGCAGAAGAAATTGTTGCAAAATCAGTTGAAGTTGCTCCGAAATCGATAGAGGAAGTTGTTACAAAGCCAGTTGAAACTGTCCCGAAACCGGCAGAAGAAATTGTTGCAAAATCAGTTGAAGTTGCTCCGAAATTGGTAGAGGAAGTTGTTACAAAACCAGTTGAAATTCCTCCGAAACCGGCAGAAGAAATTGTTGCAAAATCAGTTGAAGTTGCTCCGAAATTGGCAGAGGAAGTTGTTGCAAAACCGGTTGAAATTGTTCCAAAACCGGCAGAAGAAATTGTTGCAAAATCAGTTGAAGTTGCTCCGAAATTGGTAGAGGAAGTTGTTGCAAAACCGGTTGAAATTGTTCCAAAACCGGCAGAAGAAATTGTTGCAAAATCAGTTGAAATTGTTCCGAAACCGGCAGAAGAAATTGTTGCAAAATCACTTGAAGTTGTTCCGAAACCGGCAGAGGAAGTTGTTACAAAACCGGTTGAAATTGTTCCGAAACCGGCGAAAGCAATTATTTTCAAACCGGTTGAAGTGATTCCGAAACCGGCAAGAGAAATTGTTTCAAAATCGGTTGAGACTGTACCGAAACCGGCAAATGAAACCGTTTCAAAATCCGAACCGGCTTTAACATTAATTCCTTTGAATACTAATCTTGTTCAAGAGATGGAGACGGAGGCGGAACGTAAATTATTACAGGAACCGATAGTGGAACCCAAACCGGAAAAACACTCTGATACGGCAGAAGTTTTTACTTTGAAAAGAATTCAAAAAACACCGTCAAAGTTGAAAACAGAACTCGAAATTTCAGAACGGCTTGCGTTAAATTCGATTTCCAGAGGAATCAATTCGGACAAATCACAAGAATTGGAATTGTCGGAAAAGACGGAAGAGGATGACGAACCGATTGGTTTTGCGACAACCCGCAAAATATCTCCTGCCGTAATTTCACGGGAAATTGAAGTTAATAAGACTCTTGATGAATTTTTGAAACCAAAAGAAAATTTTGGCAAACATCCTATTTTTTCATTGGATTCAACGTCAAAAAATAATTTTGGTGGAGAAAATACATCACAAGATCAGGACGAAGAAACCGGATTTGCACGAAGCGGCAAGTATTCAAAAAAAACGCAACAAGATTCTTCCCAAGACAATCCTAAATAACGCAACCCTAAATAACGCAACAATTTGTTTTATTCGTCCGCAGATTTTTTGTAGATTTTTTATTTTTTAAACACGGAATACACGAAATACACGGAATGTACAGAAAAGGAGTTTGGTAATCTATCAGTGGAATTTTTGTTTGAGTTAAAAAAGTATTTGCCCCGAAAGGGCAGAATAATAGTTGATAGTGGAAAGTTGATAGTGGAGAGTGTCGCAAGCGGATTTATAACCATTCCGGCTAAAATCCGCATGCGATATTATCAACAAATCCGCATGCGATATTATTAACTCTTCACTATTAATTACAATGTTGCCCCCAGCAGGGTTAAGAGGGAAAACATTGAAATATTGTTGCAAATTTCATTTTAACAAAACCTTTAATTGATTAAACATAAAATTATAACTGCAAGAAGTATAATTATGTAATTATCTATTTTGTTTTTTCCATTCTAAAATTTTTTTATGAGTTTTGACATTAATTTTATGCGAATGCTTTGGGAGATTGATATATTTCCGGCTCCGTCACAACCGGATGTTCATGGTCAATTTGTTGCGCAAGATGCGGTTGATTTGGGACTTTCGGACAAGGAAATGACAGTAAAAACCGCTTACGGATATCTTATTCAAGGCAATCTCGATGAAGCAACTGTTGCCATGCTTGCCGAAAAACTTCTTGCCGATCAGGTTGTAGAGTGTTTTCAATTATCGGTTGTCAGTTCAAGTTCCACAGGCAGTAATCGGCAACCGGACAATCATGATCAACAACGTATTGATCATGAGCAACAGAAAACGATTTATGTTCTTCCCAAACCCGGAGTTACGGATTCTGTTGCGGAAAATGCCCAAAAAATGATTGCTGAATTGGGTATTGAGACGGAAGCGGTTCGGACATTCAAAAAGTATTGGATTTCCGGTGTTGGCGATACGGAGTTGAAATTACTTGCCGCCAAATTACTTGCTAATGACGCAATTGAACAAACTGTTTTTGGTGATTTATTGTTCGATAAACTTGATGTCGGATCGTCTTATGACTTTAAGTTGACAACAATTCCGATTAGCGGCATGGACGATGCGGAACTCCAACAACTTAGCAAAAACGGACAACTTTATCTTTCGCTCACAGAAATGCAAACGATTCAATCGGCATTTAAGACATTGGGACGTGATCCGACAGATATTGAGTTGGAGACATTAGCGCAGACATGGAGCGAACACTGTTCGCATAAAACATTGGCAGGTCGAATCCATTATGTTCGGGAAAATGCGGACGGAACACGGTTTGAACGGCAATTTCAAAATATGCTCAAAGAAACTATTTTTGCCGCAACACAACAACTTTGTGAAACAAAAAAGGATATTGGTAACCGTTGTGTTAGTGTTTTTTCGGACAATGCCGGAGTGGTAACATTTAATGAGGAGTATAATATTTGTTTCAAGGTTGAGACGCATAATCATCCCTCGGCGTTGGAACCTTACGGCGGAGCCAACACGGGTCTTGGCGGGGTGATACGTGATCCGATGGGAACAGGAATGGGAGCGAAACCGGTTGCGAGTACAGATGTTTTCTGTTTCGCTCCGCCGAACATCAATACCGATGAATTACCGTTTGGTGTGTTACATCCGCGTCGAATTATGAAGGGGGTTGTTTCGGGAGTTCGTGATTACGGTAATCGGATGGGAATTCCTACGGTCAACGGAGCTGTTTATTTTGACAAACGGTATCTTGGTAATCCGTTGGTTTTTTGCGGTAATGTTGGGATTTTGCCGAGAGACAAATCATTCAAGGAGCCGAAACCCAATGATTTAATTGTTACGATTGGCGGGAGAACGGGTCGTGACGGGATTCACGGTGCAACATTCAGCAGTGCGGAATTGACGAGTGATAGTGAAACGATTTCCGGCGGAGCGGTACAAATTGGGAATGCCATAACGGAAAAGATGGTTCTTGACGTGATGCTTCAAGCTCGTGATCGCGGGCTTTACAATGCTGTTACGGATTGTGGTGCGGGCGGTTTTTCCAGTGCGATAGGCGAAATGGGCGAAACAATCGGCGCAGAAGTCGAACTGTCCAACGCGCCGCTGAAATACGAAGGTTTAAGTTACACCGAAATATGGATTTCCGAAGCACAAGAACGTATGGTATTTTCGGTTCCGCCTGAAAAATGGAACGAATTTAAAAAACTTTGTAATGACGAAAATGTTGAAGCAACCGTGTTGGGAGAGTTCAAACCGACAGGGCGGTTGAAGTTGAATTATCATGGTCATTGTGTTGGCGATATTGATATGCGTCTGTTACACAAAGGTCGTCCGCCGGTTGTGCGTGAAGCCCGTTATAAATATTGCGCCGTTTGCAAAGATTTAACTCCGGCTCCAGTTGTAAATAATTCTACAAATAATTTTGTAAATAATTTTGTAAACAATTTTGTAAACAATTCTACAAACGATTTTGCAAATGATTTGAAACAAATATTATCGTCATTTAATGTTGTCAGTAAACATTGGATTATTAGGCAATACGATCATGAGGTTCAGGGCGGTAGTGTTATTAAGCCATTAATTGGGGTTGCCAATGATGGTCCGAGTGATGCGGCGGTGATACGTCCTGAATTGGGTTCACGGCGTGGTTTGGTACTTTCTTGCGGTATGAACCCGTATTACGGAGACATTGATCCTTATCGTATGGCGGCATCGGGTATTGACGAAGCGGTACGGAATGCGGTTGCGGTTGGAGCTGATCCGCACACAATCGTCCTTCTCGATAATTTTTGTTGGGGTAACACAGATCGTCCCGAAACACTTGGTTCTTTAGTGGAAGCGTCTTTAGCTTGTTACGATGTTTCACTTGGTTTTGAAATGCCGTTTATTAGCGGCAAAGATAGTCTCAACAATGAATTTCGTCCGGTAAATGCCGAACCAATTGCAATTCCGCCGACATTGCTTATTTCGGCGATGGGACAAATTGATGATGTTGCCGTTTGTGTTACGATGGATTTGAAACAACCGGGCAATATTTTGTATCAAATTGGTAAAACCAAAAACGAATTAGGCGGTTCCCATTTTGCATTAGTACGAAATTTACGAAATGGCGAAGTACCATCGTTGGAAGTTCTGGGGGCAAAGAAGTTGTATGAAACATTACATCAGGCAATTCGTCGCGGTATTGTGCGAAGTGTTCATGATTTGAGTGAGGGCGGTCTTGCGGTTTCTATTTCGGAAATGTGTTTTGCCGGCGGGTTTGGTGCGGAATTAACCGGAACATTTGATATTGTTACGCTATTCAGTGAATCGAACAGCCGGTTTGTTGTCGAGATTGAACCGATTCATGCTCCATCGTTTGAATCACTCTTTGCCGGATTACCAATCCGCAAAATCGGTAAAGTTGTTGCGGAAAAAACGCTTCGCTTCGGCAATACTTTTTCCGTAAACATCGACGAACTCAAAACTGTATGGCAACATCCTCTGGATTGGTAAAACAGAAAATAAGTATATCTATTCAGCAATGTTTCGGTTTAGTTGAAATTCCCTTGAAAAATTAAGAGAACAAAACTAAAATTCCACGGAATATACTCTATCCAGTTATCAATTGGTAGTTTTTTTGAATGTTTGAAATTTGTAGTCGTCCCGATTTAAGAGGTAGGCGACCGTAGGTGAAAGCCTTTCGTGAAGGGTTTTCACCTACGGTCGCATCTGTTAGGTTTGTTATTGTGTTGTACGCTGTTAGTTTTCCATGGTTTTCAATTTCCGTTCGTCAACAGGAGCAAGTCGGCAAGTATACCGACTTGCCGATAGTTTGGGACAGACAATCTTGAATCATTTCTTTGTCAGTTTATAGGTCAAGTGCAAGCGAAATTGACGCGCTTAAGTGTGTTTAAAATGTCATTCGGTGCGTCAAATCGGCTTGCACTTATAGTTTCAATAAATGCGTATTTTTTTTATTGTTGTTTATTTTGTTTTATTTATTGTATCGAAAAATTTT
>JAITIZ010000179.1 GCA_031279215.1 Planctomycetaceae bacterium | reverse complement strand
GCAACGCCCTACGTATGGTTTTCCTCTTGAAAATAAAGCACTGAAAGGGCGAAAGCCTAACGATGATAATCATTTTCAAAACAAAAACAACACTATTGCTGCCGCCCTTACAGGGCTTTAGTGTTTTATATTTGTTACGTAGTGCGTTGCCTTATGCTATTGCTGATTGCCCCTACGGGGCGAATAGGTGTACAATTTTAACTTCAAACAAAAATTCCACTGGAATATTACTTTCTTTTTACTCTGCCAGACGAAGTTGGTTAGTCGCAACGAAAATATTGTTGTGTTGAAGCTTAACGGTAAAACCAAATTCTTTACCGGTTTCTTCCAAGTCATCCAGAAGATTTCCAATATTGATATTGGCAGGAATCGTCAATTGACCAATCAAAACAAATTCATCACCATTACGGTCCCCATATAAATCTGTAATGTTAATGTCATGATCCGCAAGATAACGGCTAAATTCTTTAACGATTCCCGGTTGATCTTTTCCGAATGCCGTAATAACAAATGTTTCACCAACCGGTTTGGGAGTTATTGATTTTTCCGAATCGGATAATTTTAACCCGTAAGGCTGGACAATCACCCGATAATCTAAACCAAGTCCCTCCGAACTTTGAATTTCTTGCACCAGCTCTTCCGAAGTATATTGTTTCGGTAAATCAATAATTGTAATAAACGTAAAATAACCGCCCAAAACCGTTTGACTACAGGAATTAATATTCCCGCCAAGACGATAAACTGTAGAACTCACCCTTGCAATAATGCCAGGATGATCACACGACATAACACTAAGTACATATTGCATTTTATTTTAAAGTTACTAAAAAATTGTTGGATAAGGAATTGATAAAGGAATTGACAATGGTTTATTCGTAACGGTCTATTTAATTTTTACCCCGAAGAGAATTTGTAATGATATATTGTAGTTGATAGTATCGCAAACGATTTACAAGCATTTCGGAGCAGTTACGGAATAGTTACGAAATTTAAGGTATGATGAGTATATTTCGTTTTGACGTTTAGGGGGGTGATTCTGATGTTTTGAGGTGAATTTGTAACCGACCAATAACACCAATCAGGGAATGGCATAACGGAGCCAATGAATTATCTGCTAAACTTGTATCGGTAATTTTGATTCTGGCAGCATCGGCTCCGCCAAGAGCAAACACCCCATCAAGCGGATACCAAATACCATCAATAAAAACCTCATTCCACAAATGAAATACCATACCGGCTTGGTGTGGTTCTTGGTTTATTTGTTTAAACGGTGTATAAACCAAACCAAGCGTAATTCGTGCCGGTATTTTCTTGACACGGCACAACGCCGCAAGTAACACCGCAAATTCTGTACAATCACCGCTTTTCGATCTCAATACTTCTGATGATGTTGCCAACGCAATAGAAAAAGATGTTTTCTGAATTGTATCATGAGCAAGCCGCTCTAATGCCAACGCTGTTTGCCAAGAAGTCAGCGAATCCGAATGAACTTGATTTGCCAATTCGATTAATTGCGGATCATTGAGATTAATCAATTGGTTCGACGCTAAATCTTCCGGTTTTGTTTCAGACTTATCTCTTTTAAATATTACGTTATTGATATTTACATCAGTGTTATTGATTGCTGTAAGAACGGTAATTTTTGCTCTTTTTTCATCAATGAGTTCGACTAATTGAAACGGTGTTTGCGGGAAGCGATTGGTTGGTAATCCTTCTTGTGTTTCAACAATAAATTCGATTTTGGTCATATTATGCGGTTGTGCGATTGAATTATTGAGCGGAACAACGCCAAGATTTCCTAATTCAACTGACGGAGTTTCTGTCTGAAATTTCAAGGCTTTTTCCTGCGAAACACGAACAGCAAGAAGAGTTTGTCCTTCCATTGGTATTTCATGAGCGATTATGTTACCGCCGGCGTCCGCCCAAAGTGTTTCCGAAACGGTTTGAACTCCGGCTCCCAGTAATTCCAAACGGCTTTGAACCTCTATCCGAAGAAGATCTCTCGCAATACCATGAACATCAATCCGCTCCGCGTTACAAGCAGTTAATGTTGCATTTACATAACTGTGCATTGCCGGTTCAAAAAATGTAACTTGCCGTTTTTCACCGCGGCGCATTGGGGAGTTGAGTAATTCGCAAAGTATTGTTTCCGGACCGGGCATATTTTGTTTCCATAATAAAGATGTTTGACCGGAAGAGTTGGAAACAATTAGTTGGTCTTTTTCTGTTTGGTAGGTTGTTTCAATTGGTTCGCCGCCGCCATTGAGTTGAACCGTACCCGACAGGAAAACACCATCCAATCTCGAAATCGAATCGACCTTCATCGCAACATCAAAACGATTGCCATACCGCAGAACAATAATCTGACTCTGACGTTCAAACCGCCTAACCGATTTGCCTTCGATTTCTTCAAAACTCAATTCGGTTCGCTGAAATCCTACCGGTTTTCCCCTAATCGTCAACAATTCCCAATATTCACCGCCGGATTGTAATACCGCATCCGAAATTACCGTATCGATTTTACGGCAGCCTGTTAAATAAATCACTGTTAGAATCAGGAAAAATAAAAGAATTACTCGATACTCTTTCATTTTCGATTGAGATATACTTCTTACATCCATAATTTTACATTTAATCAATTAAGTGTTTTATTAAAGCAATATTTGTTATAATATTTTAATGAAATATCAATGAAATATTTCAGCGGAATTTTTCAGCGGAATATTTGAATCCGAAATTCAAAGGAACATTAGAGTTACAAGGGACATTTCCGAATTTAGAATCTGAAATTCAAGATTACTCAACGGTGTTACTTATATCTCTACTGTCCCATTTGTCTCCTGAAAAAATTCCGCAATATGACGGTGCCAGTTAGCGGAATCAGTGCGGAATCAGTTCGGAAGGGGGTGTAATTAAGAATTAGTCAAGAAAATTCCCTTCGTTAAGACGTTGCGGAACATATTGCTCGGTAACAAAACTAATGTCCCGATTTGTTAATGCTTCCACTTCAAGTTTAAAACCGTTTGTCAGCATCGTTTCAATTTCTTTTTGCCAAGCTTTTTTCTTAACAAACCATGGATATTCTGCAATTTGTTTGGCACGTTTACGGTCTTGGTCATTGAGTGCAATTTTCACGCTGTCGGAAAGTTCACAACGGGCAAAATCAATACTGCGTAATCCAAGAAATTTAGCTTCAGGAATTGCCATCCGTTGCGATTCAAACGCCAAATTGATCGAACCTTGCTTGATCACACTGTAAATGTAATACCCCCACGGATCATTATCGAGAAGACAGTAAATCGGTAACTTTAATTCGCTGTGTAATCGATACAATAATCGTCGAACCCCGCGCGGCGGTTGACCCGCTCCGTGTGTTAAAATACAAGAATGTTTCTTCCAAAATTTATCTTCGTTAAAACGTTGCCAGACAGTCCCTTTTTCAACATGGAGAATAAATTGAGCGGTACATTTTTTGAACTGAATTATATTGGGTTCGACAATGGACGGAATAGCGTAACCGCCGCTGCCCATGCGGGTACAATCAATTTCGTCACCATTATCGATAACGGTAATATTACCAACCATCGTTCCTCGATTCTCCGCCGCAAGATGAAGCTCTTCGCGTAAAGAATTAAGAATAACTTCAATATCTTCGATAATCGTATCACATTCACCTTGTTCATTGAAGGTCTCTTCTTTAACTCCGGAAATTGTGTGTTTGAGCAGATAATACAAACCTCTGATACTCGTTGATTTTCCCTGTTCGATGAGTTGTTTTGTTCCGCTGGCAACAAGCATTGTCTGCATAAAACTTTTCGCCTGCGATAAATTAAAGAGTTGACGTTGGGAAGTACGTTTGCCCATTTCGATGATACGTTTCCGCTCGTTGAAACTGACATTCGACAACGCCCGAACCGGAATATTAACCGCCGGATCCTTTTTTCGTTTCGCCTGCTTGATAACAATCTCCGCCATATTGGTAAGATTTTCAAGCGTTTGAATATCCCGTTTACTCAATTTAACTTCTGTATTTTTTGCCATACGATTATTTGTTCAAAAAATTAATGTATCATTTATGTTTTGTTAATTGTTTCCTAATTCTTGGGAAAAAATAATTGCCGATAAATATTAAGGGAATTTTTAAAAACTTTGCTTTTTATCTAAAACGTTGTCGTTTGTCCTTATTTTTCAAGGGCGAAATTTTATAAGTTCGGTTTTTAGAATTTTCCCTAATGATTTATTGTTTATTTTTTTCAAACCAACTTTTTAAGAGCAATAACCTATCGGTGGGGTTTGTTACCGGTTGACGGTTATTTTTATCGGAACCGTGTTCAACACTCCAACCATCCCATTCACGAAAAGCGTGATATGACCAATCCCAACCTTCTTCTTCGAAAATTTCAATACAATCCTTCAAATACTGATACGCACTGTTATTGGGAGCCCAACGGATTGCGCTGAATTCGCCGATATAAATCGCTGCACCATAATCTTGGGCAAACTCTATCGTATGCCGCAATGCGTAACGCAATGCGTTTTTATCCCAATATTTACCGTTAATTTCACCCGGGTAATTCAATCCAACCGGTGTATCGTAAACTCCTTGATGTGTAAATTGATGCGGAACATACATGTGAACACTGTACACGACATTGGGAACTTCCTGCGGATCAAATGGTTCAAACCATTCGAGCGTCTCTGGACTGCCCCAAGGTGCCGCTTCAATCACAATTGCTTTTTGAGGATCAATCTTTCGTATCGTTTTTGCGGTTTTTAATGCGAGTTCGCGCCAATTCAAAATATTCTTATTTTCAGGTATATTCCCTTCAACCGGTTCATTGAGAAGATCATAAGACCAAATCATTTTGGCATTTTTATAACGTTTTGCCAAATGTTCCCAAATGTCAACAAAAGCATCTTGCCATTTTTGGTCACGAAAAAGCCTCATGACACTTCCTTCTGTTCGCGGCAACCGGCCGCCCGGCGGTGTGTGAAGATCAAGGCAAACGTAAACACCATATTTTTCACATTCCGGTAACATCGTATCCAATTTTTGACACTCTTTTTCGAGCCATGTGTTAAATTGTTCAATACTAGCGGTATCGGCAGGACCGTTAGGAAAACCAGCCCAAGTTAATTGCCAACGTACATGATTTGCTTTCCATTGACCGCCCAAAACCTGAATATCTTCCGGTCCGAATTTGCCGTTCGAAATCATTGCTCCACGCAAACGAGGAAGATGATGACCTTTATAAACCGTTTTGTTTTCGGATTTATTTTGGAAACCTTTTCGAATCAAACGCCGTTTTCCAATAACGGTTATTTCAATATCATCAATAAGAACTTGTCCTGTTGTATTTTCGAGTCCGAGAACGAGTGTTGCGGATGTTGTGTTTTGGGGAACTGCCGCATCAAACCGGACCATTTGCCAATCAAAGGTTCCGAAAAGATTATTTTGTTGAAGCCAATGTTTACCGTCGGGAGTGTCGAGAACCAGCATTACTTTAATTCCGTTCCATGAATTAGGCGGAGTTGTAACATGATTTGCTTTGACTTTGGCGGTTACTTTGAGCCGCGTACCGAGCAATTTTTCAATTGATAATTGTTTTGATGCGGAAGCGTTTTTGACCTGACTTTCGGCAGGAAGATTCACTTGAACAGCATTTTCAAATAACGAAACATTGTTCGGATTCGACACCTGCCAACCTTCCGGCAGTTTTTCATTGTCAAATGATTCCCGAAAAACAATATCACCAATTTTTACCTCATTATTCGTATTATCGGCAGCTAATGATAAAGCAAAAATACTAAATAACAAGCATGACAACAAAATCCGAAACATAAAATTCTCCCTTATAATTGGAACGATTGATATACTCATTGTACTTTAAAATTTCGGCTTTTATAAGAGCGGAATTTTGTTTTGAATTGTTTTTGACTAAAGGGAATTTTTAAAAACCAAATTAACGGCGGGGTTTACCCTGTACTTTGTGCCTAAAATTCAACAGGGCAGGGCAAGCCCACGCCGTTAACACTCGGTAAATTTTGAATTTTTAGAAGTTCCCTATAAGTATTAGGCAGGCGAAGGAATCGCCTACCTTTATTATCTGCGAAAATCAGAATAATCAGCAAACGGATTACTTGATTACTCTCCACAAATTCCGAAACAATCGGGAATTGAATTTTCAGCGCAAATATTATTTGTATTCTTTTTCGAAGAAGTCGCGGCTTTTTGTAACATTGATGCCGGATTTCCCTTCTTGCCAGTTGGCGGGGCAAACTTCGCCGTATTTCTCGAAGTGGAACAACGCCTTAATTGTACGCAATTCTTCTTCAACATTCCGTCCAATCGGCGGAGCATTAACGGTTTGGTGCATCACGATTCCTTCCTTGTTAATCAGGAAAATACCGCGAACAGCCATTCCGTCATCACAGAGAACATCATAAGATTGGGCGATTTCCCGCTTAATATCGGAAATGATTGGATATTTAATCCCGCCAAGTCCGCCTTGATTTCGTGGAGTATTGATCCAGGCAAGATGTGTAAATTCACTGTCAACGGAACACGCAAGAATTTGAACGCCCAGTTTTTCAAATTCCGTAACCGCTTCGGAAAAGGCAATGATTTCCGTTGGGCAGACAAACGTGAAATCAAGCGGATAGAAGAAAAGCAACACGTGTTTACCGCGATAATCCGAAAGCGAAATCTGTTGGAATGTGGAATTGGGCATAACGGCGGTTGCCTTAAAATCAGGGGCAGGTTTCAATACGAGTACAGACATTTTGTATCTCCTCATAAAATTTTGATTGTTGTAAGTAAAAAATAGACAGACGATTCTATCTATGATTTTTCTACTATGATTTTTCTAATTCTATCTCCATTTCTCATGCAAATCAAGTCAGTCCGGTTGAGCAAGACAACACAAATAATTTTTCAACTCTTTTATCAGATTTATCAGAAGGTAACTTCTAAAAACTAATATTAGGAGGAACGCAGGCGTCTCGCCTGCCCTGTTTTTTTACAAAAAACGCCTAAAAATGCGGTCGAGACGACCGCGTTCCTTCTAACAATAAATAATT
>JAITIZ010000150.1 GCA_031279215.1 Planctomycetaceae bacterium | reverse complement strand
GTTAGAAGGAACGCGGTCGTCTCGACCGCATTTTTAGGCGTTTTTTGTAAAAAAACAGGGCAGGCGAGACGCCTGCGTTCCTCCTAATATTCGTTTTTAGAAGTTACTTTATGCGGTTTTGTTTTAACAAAATGTTTATCAAGGCAAAGTTCTTTTTCGGAAATTCCCAATGCAATTCCTACGAGGTCTGAAAGATAATACACGGGTAAATCGAGTTGTTCCTTGTATTTTTTTTCGATAGCGGGTTGTTTCATATCGAGATTGACATGACACATTGGGCAGGCAACGACCATACAATTGGCGCCATGTTTTTTGGCATTTCGAAGAATTTTGCCGGATAAATCGGTAACAATTGAATCATCTGCTAAAGTCAATCCGGCACCGCAACATTCTGTTTTGTAATTCCAATTGTCAACCGGTTCTGCTCCCAATGCCCGAAGCAATATTTCCATTGAACTTGGTTGTTCGCAGTCGTCGAATTTCAAATCTTTGGGCGGACGCGTCAGCAAACACCCATAATAGCATGCCGGTTTATAACCGTCTAATTTCTTTGTAACTGCTTCTGTGAGTTTTTCGAGACCGATTTTTTGAAAAATCTGAATTAAGTTGACAATTTCTGTTTTACCGGCAACAGTATTTTCAACAATTTGCGACATTTCATTGCGGAGTGTTTCTGAATTTTTTAATTCATTGCCGACTTTAATGAGTTCCATCGAACACATTGGGCATGGTGCAAAAAGTTGTTCAATACCGTCACGTTCAGCAATTGCCAGATTTCGGGCGGGCAGTGCGACCGCCAATTTTTTATTGATATTGTGTGCGGCGGTTGCGCCGCAACAAATCCAGTCATCGAGTTCATGTAAACCTATTTGGAGATGATTCATACATGCCCGAACAGATTTATCATAGTCGTAAGAGGAACCGTGTAATGCACAACCAGGATAATAACCGAAGTCCATTTTTCTCAATATTTTTTAATGGGTTGGTGTAAACAGCGTAATGCCGGAACAAACGAAGCAAGAATTTTTGTATCTGCAAAAAACAAAAAATAAGGTTTTTAAGGTTTTAGGGTTCAAGGAAACAATCATTTTAGTCAATTATGAAAATTTGACAATCAGCCTGTGAACACTAGGAAAATTCTTGATGAAATTTTCACACTGCGGAATAATTGCAAAATATCTCTTGCGTTATTATTCATTATTATTTATTCTTCGTTTGCTTGATTTTATATGCTGGTTTTGTATTTGTGCGGTATTTTCAACAATGATGAAATAATACTAATGAAAAAATTTTTATCGGTTTTAATTTTGATGTTGCTTATATTGTGTTCTGGTTGTCAGTTATTGAGACATGTTTTTAGTTTCAAGGATTCGAAGGCACCGCCGCTTATTACGGCACAACATCCGACATTGGAACAAATTACGTCTGCAATTAACCGGAACAGTATGGCAATTCGGAATATGACCACTGATAACGCCTCCATTTTGGTTCCGGGCGTACTTTGGCCGGTTCAGTCCCGACTAACTTTTGAACGCCCCAAACGTCTCCGAATTCAAGGGTCCGCAACAACTCTTGGCGGGCAAGAAATTGATTTTGGAAGTAATGATACATTATTTTGGCTTTGGGTACGCCGTATTCCGGGGGAAATGTGGTATTGCCGCCATGATCAATTTCCCATTTGTCCGGTACGGTCTTCTGTTCCTATTGAACCGGATTGGTTTATTGAGGCGTTGGGTATTATCGAGTTCAGACCGGAAGATCAACATGAAGGTCCTTTATTGACTGACGATGGGCATTGGGCAATCTTTTCCCGACGCCAAACTCCTTCGGGGCAATTTGTTAAACGAACAGTAATTCATGCTCAAAACGGTTGGGTGATACGGCAGGAAATGTATTCCCCGCAAAATGAACTCGTAGCACTGGCAATTTCAAGTGATCACCGGTATGATAAGAGGATAGGAGTTTTGTATGCTCGGCATGTCGAAGTACAATGTCGAGGTGCGGAAGGAAAAATGACAATTGATTTGGGAACTCCCTCATTCAATGTTACAACACCGTTTTCTTCCGCAATGTTCACAATGCCGACATTTGACGGTTACCAACAAATTGATCTTTGTGCACCGGAATTCCTGAGAAATCGCGGTGTTGTCATGCCCAATCCGCTTCCGGTGCCGGATACACCAACCATACCGGAAGCTCATGTACCAACCTTTATCCAATAAATTTCTATGGACACTACAATATTGTCTGGAATGCCGGCTCCGTTTTGGTTTGTTCAATTTTTCAAGGTTGTTGGTTTCGTGTTGCACTTGATTCCAATGGGACTTTGGTTTGCCGGTTTACCGGTTGCTATTTTCTGTACGCTCTGGAATTGTAAATATTCACGCCATTATGCGCAACGAATGTTTGGTCAATTTCCAATTATTATGGCTCTTGGTATTAACTTTGGTATTGTACCGTTGTTGTTTTTACAAACGACTTATTACAAATCGTTTTACACTGCAACAATTTTAATGGCATGGCATTGGATTGCGGTGATTCCGATTCTAATTATTGGTTATTACGCCTTGTATCTTGCCGCATTCAGTTGCCGTAACAAGACCGGCAAGAGTAACAACAGTAACGGTAACGGTAACAACAACAGTAACGGTAACAACAACAACAACGGTAACAACAACAACAACAACAACGGTAGCGGTAGCGGCTGTTTGTGTTACAAAAACAGTCGGCAATGTAATTGCCGAACAATTTTTTATGGAATCATTGCTTCCATTGGACTTATTACAATTGGAGTTTTGATTTCCAATGGTTTAACATTGATGGTTCGCAGTGATCTTTGGTCTGGTATTATGGAGCAAACCAATTACTTTGGTGCAACAACCGGTGTTGCCGACAATATGCATGATCCGGCACTTTGGATACGGTTGGCAACAATGTTTGGGTTGGGTCTGATAACCACCGGCATCTGGGCGGCAACGGATTCACATCTTTTGTTGCGGAATCATTGTTCCGCTCAAAATTCGGTACAAAAGACTGAAGAATCTGTTTTGGACAGTATTACTTCTTACCGAAGTTGGACAATAGTATTAGCGATTTTTCTTACTATTTTGGGGGCGATTTTACTAACAAGAACGGAATGGTTGGTCAAAACCGGTAATGGCGGTGAAAACATAACAATAGCGTATCCTTATTTTGGGTGGGTGGTATTTTCGTCGTATCTTATTTTTATTTCACTTCTATTTGCCGGATTGGTGAAGCGGCATTCTGGTAAATTCATAACACTTGCGGTATTATTCTATATTTTAATGCTTTCCGGTTTTGGAATTATCCGCCAGATTGGTCAAAATGCTGGAGTGAGTCAATATATTGATGTTGCGAAGCTCCCGACGAATATCCAATGGTCACCGCTTTTGGTGTTTCTTATTGTTTTTGTTGTGGGTTTGGGAGTGATTGCTTGGATGCTCCGGCAGGCAATTGTGTCCTGTAATGAACCGAATCCTAAACCGAATTCTAAACCGAATCACGAATCTTAAATTATGGTAATTGTCTATTGGGAACTTCTAAAAACCTAATGTAAAAATTTATTGTTAGAAGGAACGCGGTCGTCTCGACCGCATTTTTAGGCGTTTTTTGTAAAAAAACAGGGCAGGCGAGACGCCTGCGTT
>JAITIZ010000147.1 GCA_031279215.1 Planctomycetaceae bacterium | reverse complement strand
ATAGAATGCAAGGTATCCTACGCCGACGCACAAAACAAGAGTCAATAGAAAATTCAACAACATCAAGATTACAACAAATTTCATATTGTAAGAGGATATGACCGTTTGTTGATGTAACGTGATTGGAGGTTTCGTCTGAACCGGTTGAAAGGGCGTCGATGATGCAGTTGTTGATACTATCGGTTCTGTGGAAAGATCTTCTGTATTGATAGTAATTTTTTCATTTGACATTTGAATTATTACCTTTATTTTTGAGGATAAATTTGGTTTTCTTGACGGAGGTGTCGTTGGGATGGTTTATTTTGTTCTTTGTTCAAAATCCATACATTGGAACTTGGCGACATTTCTTGAGGAACAATCAATAATCTTTCAAGTGTTTTAATATTGTAAAATTCACCATATTTTAAAGGTGAATTTATATGTTGAAATTTATTATCTAGCTCGTTAATATCCCTTTTCAACTGCTGCATAATTTCATTCTGCATTTCAGTAATTTTAAATTTATTTTCCAGCTCTTTAATATTTTGTTTTAACTGTACAATTTCGTTCTGCATTTTGGTACTTTTAGTAGTAAGATAAGTAAGACAAAATGTACTTACTAGAAACAATACAATCGATGTGATAATGAAAATAACTAACAGAGTTGTCAATTTTTGTTTGGTGTCTTTCGGCGTAATAACGATTTTTTCGGCGGCAGCTTGCAAAAGAGTATTCTCACGTTGAACTGTTACAGGTAGAGCTGGAACATCTTCAATCACAAGCGGTTTCATTTTTATCGGAATAGAATCTTTCCAAATAAACCAACCTTCATCTTCTGATTGAGGATCATATACGTAGGCAACTTGATGCGGTGCATTGAACGTATGTTCGCAAATGAATAAATCCATTCGTGAAAGAAAAATTCCAAATCCTGGATGCGTGTGATACCAACCGATAATATTAGTTTCAGGATAATGTTTTTCTTGTTCCTGCCAAACATGATTCCAAGTTTCAGCAGTGAAAGTTACACTAGCAACATTGCCGTCTGTATATTTACCTATAATCGAAGCCTTAATAAGAAGAAATGGTTCACTATCCCAGTACAGATTTCCAACCAACATACCGCCGACTTCAGCATGCATACTAGTTCGACCATGTTCTTTCATCTGGTTCAACACTGAACGGCAAACAACTAATTGAAAACCATTAGGACGTTCCGTTAATTTCAATTCTTGTAACGGAAAATTGTTTAACTCACAATCTGTTTGTTTAATATTTCGAGTGTCAATTGACAATGTTTTATCTGACAAAGATTCATTTGACATAAAATTACTCCTTTTAGGAATTGTATAAACTACCTAACACATCTTTGGCATCGCCTGTAAATTCAAATCCGACGAGTGCTGTCTGGTTTCTTGCCCAAACGATATCAAACATCGGAACGCCGATTTGAGCTAATGTTTTATCTTTGAAAGAAACATCACCGCTAATCGTATAGAACGTTTTTACTTCACGGTCTTTGCCGCAGTTTGGACAAACACCTTGCGAAAGATGAACATTACCTAACGAAGAAAATATTTCTTCTTCATTATTACAATTCGGACAAATAAGTTTTTCGAGAATGTCTCGTCCCAATTCTAATACGGTTTCATCACCAAGTTTCTCAATTGCCAGTGATTGTAACATTGCAACAGTAAATTCATCTGATCGATTAGGTAACGAAATGATTTCTTGCGGCGGGTCGTGAGACATACAATCTTCATTTGCGGTATATTCAATTAGATAAGAATCGCAAGTTGTTCCATTAAAAACAAAACCTTTACCTGCGATAGTTTCCATATTATGTAACAGCTTAACCGCTTCCTGACATTGCACACCTGCAATCACAGAACTAATCGTTGGTGTTGTCGGAGTTTTTCCGCTTTGCATTTCATCACGCGTAAGCAAATTACAAGACCGGCGTTTATTGAGTAATTTCCAATCCACTTCGGACATCGTGCATTCGTAACAGGGACCGTCAAGATGAATGGTTGGATCAAACACACGAGCCACTCCATCAATTTTTTCGATAGCTCCATCAATCCAAGGACGATTGACTCGCCAACAATTTCTGTTAATCGATAAACGCGCTTCACGGTTATCTAATCCGCCGATAACAACATCTGCCCATCGATAAACACCTGATCCAAGATCATAAACAATGTTACCGTCGAAATAATGAATATTCATTTCGGGGTAAATTTCTTTTGCTCTTGCGGCGGCAGTTGCAGCTTTGGATTTATTATTATCCTCAGCCCGAAACAGTACCGAGCGTGAAAGATTCGAGTTTTCGATTTTGTCTAAGTCTGCGACTAATACATTACCTACACCTAGTAAGGCAAGATTTTTAAGAATCTCGTTGCCAAGTGCGCCGGCACCAACAACAAGAACTTTAGCATTTTTTATGCGGCTTTGTTCCCACCACGAAATTAAACTGAATCGATGAAACCGATCTTCTTCAAGATTAGTTTCTTCAGTGGTAATCTTGATTATTTCTGTCATTGTGATTTAGTGTTTATAGTTTAGTGTTTAGTTGAAAATTTACAAAATAATTAACTCATTACAGGTACGGCTTGTTGCGTTGTACCAGCAGTAATTTCCGGTTGAAGACGTAAAACATCGCCTTCATTTACGCCGACATCAGCGAGACATTGAGTATCTTGCAGTTGCTTACCGCTTGCTTTGTGATGAAATTTGTAAGACAACGGTTGTCCATCGGGACCGTTGACCGGTAAATGCAGTCTTTCTAAAAGAACGGCAATAATACGATTAACGGGAGCGTCATCGGGTAATTCGACTTCCGTTTTTTTGTTTCCTGTTGCATCCCAAACTTGAACAGTAATGTTTGCCATAGCGATTCTCCTTATACTTTTTACGAATCAAATCTGTATTTTTTTTCCGACAATAAATTTCCTAAATGGCAACTCGAAAAAAAATGACAATATTCCTACGGTGCAAAGTATTTTCTATTTATAAATTATTTGTTAAACCTGTTATATTCCGCCTTGAACTAAACAGAAAAAATTAAAAAAACGCCGACATCATATCGGCGGTACAATATTGATTACTATTCTGTAACGATCCTATTAATTATTATCAGATATACGTATCGTACTATGAATTTCAACGATACAAGTACGTATTCAGTAAACTCTGCTTTCCAATAAGTAAGCAGACAGCTCGAACAAAAAAATTAAAGTAAGAGCTGGTTAAATAGGTTTGGGGCTTTCATAAATTTCAAAATTCGTAATTTTGTACCTTTATTTCATGGATTCTCTCTTAACTTCAAAAATATGAAATAATCAGAATAGTCTCCTATTTAGGAAAGATAATTTACGCACACCCCGTATCGCATTGTTATTAGAATACATACACACAAAAAAAATACAAGAGGGG
>JAITIZ010000060.1 GCA_031279215.1 Planctomycetaceae bacterium | reverse complement strand
TTTCACAATCTCACCCCTGGTATCCGAAAAATCTTTGCCTACGGTTATGTCAAAATCACGGAACAGAACGAAAATGGGAATGAGAGTGAGAAAACACCCTATTCCAACGCCCGACATTCACACGTGCAGACCATCGAGTTGAAACCCGGTGAAAATTTTATTACAATCTATTTGCATGAGTCATTTTTCGATTAAATAAATTGGTGTTAAAAATTATTCGTCCCTCATGTCCCAAAATAAATCAGGAGATCAAATACAATGACCACAACACGAGATAACATTTTACAAATTCTAAAAAAACATAAAAATCATTTCGTAAAAAAATATAACATCACCAAACTTGGTTTATTTGGTTCCTTTGCCCGTAATGAAGCAACCGATGAAAGTGATATTGATATTTGTTTTGAAACAGTAAATTCCGAACCGTTTTTAATTGTCCATTTCAAAACAGATCTCGAAGAAATTTTTCATCGTCCTATTGATCTCCTCCAACCACATCATTATCTCCGTCCGGCATTGCGCAAACGTCTTGAACAAGAGGTTATTTATGTGTAATAAAATTAATTGGGATATAATCATTGATATGTTGCAACAGATTGTTGAAACTTTGGAGCGGATCCAATGGGCGTTTACGCCTGTAGCAACTCCAGATTTTTTTGAAAATTCAATAGAAGGATTGGAAAAACTTGATGCAATCAGTATGAAATTATTAGCAATTGGGGAAATCCTTAAAAAAATAGATCAAAAAACGAATAAATCATTATTTTCCCAGTATTCGGGAATTGATTGGACAGGTTTTATCGGATTACGTGATGTTATTGCACACGGATATTACAATATTGATCCTGTCCGAATATTTGATATCTGTTCCAAAGAAACAGAACCATTAGAATTGGTTATCAAAAAAATAATAAATGATCTAAAATCTGAAACCGAAAACCGGTTAAAATAAATTGGTGTTAAAAATCATTCGTCCCCCATTATCCCTAACATCCCTCATGTCCCCACAATCATGATTTGGTTCCCCACACACCGAAAATACCGTCGTATTGCTGTTTTTTTACACGACGGCAACCAATGGTCAGCGTATGCTTTTGCGCATCAGAAATCATCTTGGCAAACATTGGCACAAACAAAATGGTCCAGTAAAAATCCGCGGCAAATTCCTCCGCCGCTGCTTGAATTTGCCGAACTAAATAAAGTACAACGTGTTCGGATTGTCTTGCCGCAAAGTGTTCAGAAACTCGAAAATATCGATCTCCCCTACGACGCGGCACCGGAAGAATTACAAACCATTATCGCGTTGGCGTTCAGTCAAAACACCGGTCAAGAATTTGGAACAATTCGGGTTGCCTCCGCATTCGCTGATACCTTTCGTATGGGCGGAACCAATGAAACACTTTATGCCGCCGCCTTCGAATTATCACAACTGGAATTGTACGAAAAATCATGTCAATCGGCAGGATTACGTTTTGACGGTTGTGGTGTGCTCGAAATGGCGGCGTGGGCGGCAAGTATGCGGTTGCACGACGAAACCCGGTTTCTCTTTCTCAAACGTGAAACCGGGTTTTACGCCGCCGGCGCAACCGATCAACTGCCCATGATGACCAGCGGAATCACGCTCGGAACTCAATCCGATGAATATGGACGTGATACCGGACGCGGAACAGAACGCCTGCAAGGAATCGCACGACGTCTTAACGCCCAAAAATCAATTCCGTTGCAAATATGGTATTCGTCGGGAATGGACGAAAAACGACTCGCAGAATTAAAAGCAATTATCGATCCCGAAACTCCCGTATCCTTCACCGATTTGTCCGAAATTGTCGAAGAAGTTGCTCGTGAAATCGCCGAAACTTCCGAACCCAATGTTCCCGCTGGAGGCGGAGCAATTGCCGGGCTGCCCGAAAAAGAAAAATCTCCCTACCGCGCCGGAACTTGGATGTTTTTTATGGCGTTATTTTTTGCCGTGTTCTTTATTGCCGTTACCTATTGCAAGTTACAATCCGATCTCTATAATATCAACTCCAAAATCGCCGATTGGGATAAATTACGCGCCGAACGGAAAAAATTAAACGATAAACTCGCCGCAATCGATGCACAACGTAATAAAAATGAAAAAATTATCAAATTACTCAATCAAAAAAATCCTCTGCCTACGGTGTTGGTTCCGCTTCTGATAGAATTAAATGACAATATGCCGGTTTATACAAGATTGACCGAAATCGAACAAATTGCCGACCACGAATTATTGTTGACCGGGTACACCCTGTACCAAGACGGATTTCTGCAATTAAGACCAAGACTCAACCAAAAAATGAATCAATATAACACCTTAGTCGAACAAAAAACATTAGAAAAAATTCCCGATTTCAACGCACAACGATTCGTGTTACATGTCTATCCGTCTGAAGTCAAACCTTAACATTGTTCGATAAAGATTTTTTTCGAATCAATTTGACCATGTCCACATTAACTATTACATTATCCGAATCGTTACAGGAATTTATTACCAACCGGATTGTCGAATTGGGATTGACCGCACCGGAAGAGTATGTCGAAAAACTCATTCGGGAAGAACAAAAGAAACAACTTTGGAACTATTACGAAAAAGAAGTCGCCAAAGCCTTTGAAAGCGGAACACCCATACCTGCGGAGGAATTTTGGCAACAAGTTCGTGAAGAAAGGGAACGACGCCGGTAAGAAAAAGGTAAATGATAATATATCAGTGGAATAATTGTAGAGAACAACCATAGCAGCCCTGAAAGGGCGTTAGTATTTTTTACTGAATCGCCCACCCCGCAGGGGTGGGTAACCAATCAACCCTAATTAACAAGCCCTGAAAGGGCGATAGGAAATTTTACACGGTTCGTTCTTTAATCATCTTCCCGTTGCCCTTTCAGGGTGTTGGGGTGGGAGGGGGAACTTAAACCCACCCCGTTGGGGCGGGCGATTCAGTAAAAAATCCTAACGCCCCTATCGGGGCTAATATAAAACACAAATATTCCACTGATATATTACAAAAATAAAAATTCCACTGATATATTACAAATTTCACAGATCTATTACTTTGCGGATTGATTTTTGTGGTTAATACAACGAGACAATAATTATCAACCCTCCAATTTGTTTTTTATAAAATAATGTGGCGATTATTTCGGCGACAATTACGGATTTGGTATAAAGACTTTGCGTCTGTGTGGGGACGACTCAAAACCTTTCATCGGACGGTCTTGGGAATTTTAATTGCCATTGCTATTGTGTATGCTGCACGAAAATATTGGTTAGACCCAATAACCGTAGCAATTGCCGACGCCCAATCAAAATACGATAAAACAGAACCGCCTAATCCATTGCCCACCATTGAAACCGATGAAGATATTATTATCGCTCAGGAACAAATTATCGGACGTGAAAAAACCGCCGCAGAAAAAAAAGCGGAAATGGAACGGATTGCTCAATCACGTCCGAAAATTACGCAACAAAATAAAGAATCTGTCCGTTCCGAGTTCGAAGCCATGATTTCCAAAAACAAACTAATACTCCTACTAGGCGGTGTTTCGTCCACCCAGTCCACCGCCAAATCAACACCCGCAACAACATCAACTGCCAAAACAACCGCCGCTAACCCAAAATCAAACAATAATACACAAAAAACAAAACAAGAATCGACCGTGTTACCGGAAGAACCGCCGCTGAAATATGAAGAAAAAAATTATAAAATAGAAGGACGTTTCAACGACATCCTCAATTTTTTGAAACAAATGGAAACCTTCCCTTATCCCGTAAAAGTTACACAATTTTATTTGGGATCACCGGAAACTGTTTCACCAACATTCCCTGACCGCCGCTCAGAGATGTTACAGTTACAATTCCGTTTGATATTGTATTTTCACGAATAAAACACTTTCACGAATAAAACACTTTCACGAGTACAACACTTTCACGAGTACAACGATGTTTTCGGAAAAAAAAGTTATTGATCTTTCACGAGTTGTTTCGAGTCGAGATGCTCTTCGTATTCTTCCTCCGGCGATGGCGCGTCGTTTGGGAGTGTTGCCGATCATGATTGCCGATGAAAAACTGTACGTTGTCATGGCAGACGACGAAGACTACCTGATATTATCGCAACTGGAAAATCTTGTCGGATTGCCGGTTATCGTTCTGAGAGCGAAAACGCCGGAATCTGTTTCAATATTTATTCGTAAATATTATCCTGAACAAGTTAGCGAATTGGATGGAACGCCGTTAGGTTTGCTTGAGGAAATAGTGTTTCGTGCGATGTTGTCGCGTTCCAGCGATATTCATTTCGATTCTGAGCGCGATAACGGTTTTGTTCGGTTGCGTATTGACGGAATGATGCGTGTTGATCAGAAGTTGCCGCTTGCCAATATGAATGAATTGATCTCTGCGGTTAAAGTTTCGTCGGGTCTCAATATTGCCGAACATCGTGTTCCGCAGGATGGGCAACTGACGTTGTGGATCGGCAACGACGAAGTTTCCATGCGTGTTGCCACAGTTCCGACTCTTTACGGCGAAAAAATGACGCTTCGGATTTTGGCAACAGAAAGTACACTGGCGGAACTTGCCGAACTGGATATGCTCGGCATGAATGAACAACATTTGCAAATGTTTCTTGATACACTGGAAAGTGCACACGGTGTTATTTTGCTTTCCGGTCCCACCGGAAGCGGCAAAACGACAACTCTTTACGCCGCACTGCGTCATCTGAAAAAACCGGAAACGTTACATATATTAAGTATTGAAGACCCTGTTGAAATTCCGCTTGACGGAATCAATCAAATCCGTATTGATAGTGAACGGGTAGATTTTAACCGTGCGCTTCGTAGTACGTTACGGCATGACCCTGACGTGATTATGATCGGCGAAATCCGTGATGCGGAAACAGCGGATATAGCGATTAAAAGTTCCTTGACCGGTCATCTGGTTCTTTCGACCTTGCACGCCAATGATTCGGTCGGAGTTATTGCACGGTTATTGAATCTTGGGGTTGCGCCGGAACTGGTCAATTCCGCATTGCGGCTCGTTATCGCGCAACGTTTAGTCCGAAGCCCGTGTCCGCATTGCGTGCAAATGGAATCGCCGTCCACTGTTGATCGTGAATTTTTCGGCTGGAATGACGGAGAAATGTTGGTTCCCAAAACGGTCGGCTGTCCGCTTTGCAATCAAACCGGTTATGCCGGTCGTCTCGGGTTGTATGAAATGGTTTCCGTTGACCGTACCGTCCGTGAAATGATTCGGAATAAAGAAAGTGAAGACGCTCTGTCCCATTATCTCTTTCATGACCAAAATCAGTTGACGCTGAAAGCCGATGGAGCAGAAAAAATTCGGAAAGGTTTGACAACTCCCGAAGAAGTACGGCGAGTTGTGTACTTAAATGATAAATAATTTAACGATAACTAATTTGTTGCCGGTTATTCAGGTGATGATAATATTGTTCCAAAATTCCCAAACCTCATAAGTACGAGGAAAAAAACAATGTAAAAATAATAGTTAATAGTTCGCCCCATATTGTGAATAAACGAATACTTGACAAAATTGAGAAAATTACTCAAAATCAATAGACAAATTTAAAAACCGATAATTACGAATAATTACGAATCATCCCGTAAACCCAATCTATTGAGATTCTTAAAAACAACATTTTTAACACAAATTTAACGCAAAATATTGACAATGGTTGTTCAATTAGATAAAAAAACAGGTAAACGTAAAAAAAATCGTCCGGGCAATATTTATGATGCATTTGTCAAAAATATTTTTGGACAGGTACAAGTATTCGCTGATTTTTTAAAAAATTATGCGGATCCTGAATTTGTCCGTAACATCAACTTGTCCAAGATCACCTCTGCACCAACTCATTATTTTGGTCAGCAAGGCGATGAACGGATTTTGGATTTGGTGTTCCGTTGCCCGCTCAAAAACGGAACAAACACCAAAGCAGTTATTGTGTTTGAACATACCGGTAGTTTACGTGATAATTTACCGATTCGTTTGATTGCTTATGCTGTTTCGATTTGGTTGTCGGAGATTCGGGCAAAGAAACCATTGTCGGCAATTTATTTCATTGTTCTGCGAACCGGCAAAAAACCGCGCCGACGTCCTTATAAAACATTGGCGAATTTGTTGCCCAAAGACCCCAACGGACAAGCACTTGGTTGGGTACCGGATGTTCGGTATGATATGGTGGATTTACCGGCAGAAAACATCGAACATTTACGTGGCGGTGCTATTTTACGGGTAACTATGGGCATCTTGAAAAAAATGGCAGAGGGTTTAGAGGAAGAGTTTGACCAAGCCATGTTACCGCTCACAGAAATTGACGATGAAAATCAACGGATCGTTTTAACAAAAGAAGTTCTTGACTTGGTCGCTAAAGTTTACGCTGCCCGCAAAAAACGGTTGGAATCTGAAGCGATTCATAAGTCATTAAAACCCATTTTTTATGAAAGGACCCCAAACATGACAATGACACTTTTTGACGAACTCAGAGCCGAAGGCAGAGCCGAAGGCAGAGCCGAAGGCAGAGAAGAAGGCAGAGAAGAAATCAGAACCGAATTGTTGGCAGATAAACAAGACATGGTTTTGGCAGTTTTACAAATGCGATTTAAGAAAATCCCTAAAAAAATAGAAAGTTCTATAAAA
>JAITIZ010000051.1 GCA_031279215.1 Planctomycetaceae bacterium | reverse complement strand
CGAATTGTTCACCGCTGTACAGGATTCAGTTAGCGCAACAGATGGGTCGAAACTGATAGCGTTACCGTAAGCGTCGAAGGCGTAGAGTTCGATGATGGCACCAGCAAGATCTGTTAAAACTCTGGTACTTCCATGACCATCAAATGTGAAGTATAACTCCTGTTCGGTACCATCTTTAAGTGTTATTTGGGTGATTCGATTACGTCCGATAATGTATGTTATGTTCGGTTAGCCCGAATTTTTACGCATTATAACGATTTTAACGGGACAAAGAGTCCTCTATTATCACTATAGGGAACTTCTAAAAACTCATTTTTTTAGGAACGCAGGCGTCTCGCCTGCACTTTTTATAGGCAATGTGCAGTCGAGACGACTGCGTTCCTGAGGTTTTTAGAAGTTCCCTATAATTATAGTTTATTACCTAATTGTCAAAGATCAAAAATCTATTCTATCAATATCTTCCTATCCTTTTTTATTCTCGTAATTAATATATCTTGAAGTCGAAACAAATCAAGATAGTAAAACTGAAAAAAAAATATCAAAAAATATTTTTTGCTAAAAATGACTTTTATTCCTCAAGTTTTTCATATAAACTGATGAAAGAAATGATTTAAAATTGTCTGTCCCAAACTATCGGCAAGTCGGCGTACTCGCCGACTTGCCCTTGTTGACGGACGGAAATGGAAAACCAACAGCGTACAACACAATAACAAAACCTAATAGGTGCGACCATGGGTGAAAACCCTTCAGCAAAACGTCGCCTACCCCTTAAATCTGAACCACCACATATTTCAAACATTCAAAAAAATAACCAATTCATAACAGGATTGAGTATATTAACCTTTAATTTATTGTTGTGAATGGTTAACATTATTTAATATTTGTAATATTTCATAAACAACTACAAAAATATGAATTTATTGATGTAACTTTTGTGGATAACATCATACCCAATTATCTTCTTGAAAATTTGAACGAACCGCAACAGGAAGCTGTGCGGTTTAAGGAAGGGCAACTTCTTGTTCTTGCCGGACCTGGTAGCGGGAAAACTCGTGTTGTTACGCACCGTATTGCGGCATTGTTGCATCAGGGGGTCGGAACATCACAGATCGCAGCTCTCACATTCACAAATAAAGCCGCCAATGAAATGAAAACACGACTCGAAATTTTAGCACCCAACCGTTCCGTTTGGATCGGTACGTTTCATAAATTCGGTGCCTATTTGTTACGGCGTTATGCCCCAATGTCCGAGCTTCAAGAAAACTTCACCATCTATGACACCGATGAAAGTCTCAATCTCATTAAAACAATTATCGCCGGAAATACCTTACCATCGAATATTACTCCTCAACGTATTGCTGGATCAATTAGTTGGGCAAAAAATAATATGGTGTTGCCAACGTTTTATACGGCAAGCGAAGAAAGTCAACTCGGTAAACTTGTCGAAGAAATCTATCCGTCTTACCAAAACGAACTCCGCCGCGCTAATGCTGTTGATTTTGATGATTTGTTGCTTCATGTTGCGGTTTTACTTCATAGTAATCCCGAAATCCGAAAAATTTTAGATAATCGTTTTCGGTATATTTTGATTGATGAATATCAAGATACTAACACCGTTCAATATCTTATTGCTAAGGCATTGTCGATAGATCATCCCAATCTTGCCGTAACCGGAGATCCTGATCAATCCATTTACGGTTGGCGCGGTGCGAATATTATGAATATCCTCGACTTCGAAAAAGATTTTCCCAATACCAAAATAATTCGTCTCGAACAAAATTACCGTAGCACGCCACAAATTTTGTCTGTCGCCGACACCCTGATCGAAAACAATATTTACCGCAAAAAGAAAAAACTAATCACAAAAAATCAAGCCGGTGTTCAGGTCAAGCTTGTTCGTTGCGCGAACCAGACAGAGGAAGCAGAATTTATCGCCCAAAAAATAGCAGAAGAAATTCAAAATGGTCAACGAAAACCAAGTGATTACGCGATTTTCTACCGGATGAATGCCTTATCACGGAATCTAGAACACGCATTGCGAAGTCAGAAAGTTCCGTTTCAGTTAGTACGCGGTCTCGAATTTTTTAACCGGAAAGAAGTTAAAGATATTCTGGCTTATTTGCGGGTTGTGTATAATCCGTTGGATATTGTTTCCCTAACACGGATTATCAACGAACCGGCACGCGGAATCGGTAAAACAACCCTCAAAAAATTAACCGATAAAGCAACACAATCAGGTTTGCCCGTCCTGGAAATCGCCCGAAATATCAATCATTTTACAGGTATTACTGCTAAAATCAAACAAGCAATCACCGATTTTGTTAAGATGATTGATCGGTTCACGGAAATTTCGTCAAAAGAATATCCGGTTGAAATGTTGATTCGTATTGTGTTGGATGAAACCGGTTATCAGGAACAATATCTCCACGCCCAATCCGAAGAAGATCAAGAACGTCTCGAAAATATTGAAGAACTCTTAACAGTCGCCCATGAATTTGATACAAAAACAACTCCAATAACAGAAAATCATGATTTCTTACCCTCTGATTCTTTGTCGGAATTTTTGGAACAAGCCGCATTGGTTAATGATGTGGACGATCTTGATAAGAACACAGAACGTGTTTCTCTAATGACATTGCATGCCTCCAAAGGGCTTGAATTTCCGGTTGTTTACATTATTGCGGTTGAGGAGGGGATTTTGCCGCATGAACGGACAAACAACCAACTCCAAGAAATCGAAGAAGAACGCCGATTATTTTTTGTCGGTATTACTCGGGCCCAAGAAGAACTTCGTCTCAGCCGCACAGAACGCCGTGATTTTCGCGGTTCATTTTCTTCGGTGATTTACAGCCGGTTTTTGGTGGAAATCTCGCATGATATTAATTTGATTCAATATGATTCGCCTAAAGATTTTTTTGAAAGTGAAGATTGGGGTGATGGTATTCGATTGGTACGCGAAAAAAATCAGACCGAAACAAATAACGAACAAAATGATAACGAACAGAATGATCCAGACAACAATTGGAGCATCGAATACAACGATAATCACAACGAACCGGAAGATAATGCAATTCATGATGAATATGACGATGATGGTAATCCGATTCGGCGTCTTCCCCCTAAAAAAAAGAAAATAACTAAAAAAATTTCCGCTTCGTTAATGACCGCTGCGGAATTACAGCAACAATTGTTGAAAAATAAAACGGTAGAAAATGAATAATATTTTATGTAGAATATCACTAAAATTTCCGATTATTTCCCATTTTTGTTTTAATTTTTTTTTTAACACGAAACACACAAAATAACACGAAACATACAAAAATTTTTTTGTTGTCCTTTTCGTATAATTTTTGTGTCGTTAGTGAAGTTTTGTGTATTTCGTGTTGTCAATAACTCAAAATATTACCTAATGTTCAAAACCTTGAGGAAGGCAAACAGTTCC
>JAITIZ010000002.1 GCA_031279215.1 Planctomycetaceae bacterium | reverse complement strand
AAAATTCTTTTCTCTCAATTTCCGTATATTCCGTGTTTAAAATAAATCTGAATTTTTAGAAGTTCCCATAAGTGAAAGTGCCAATACAACGAATAGTACTCCTCGTATTGACAATGACTGGAAAAAGTAATATCGTTAATAATGACGATCATGGAAAATCATCCTTGATTGATTGAGTTACCACAAACGATGGGAAACCTTTTGTTATTGAAAACCAATTGAAAACCAAGCGAAGAAAACTAAGCGAGATGGAACTTATCAAAATCCATTCAACAAGCTTGTGCGGTAAGTGTTGTGTTAGGTGGTGATTCAAAAGCGGTTGAATTTCGTGCCGGAAGAAAAAGGGACACGCCGGAATACCTCAACGCTGTTCGTTCCTTTTATCGTCATTGGAAAACAGACTTTGGACAACAATTGAGGAAAGGAACAACGCAATAAACGCAGTGTAACTTACGATCAAATTAAGAAAGGGAAAATGTTGATTATGCAATATTTATTCATTCGCTTTAGAATATCGGGGCTGTTTGTTTTTATATTTTGTAACGTTTGTTTAATGATATTATTCATGTCCGGTCAGTTGCCGGCACAACAATTATCGGCACAACAATCGGAAAAAACAGGACAAACAACAGATATTTATGTTATTCCAACGGATAAAACTCCGAAAGAGCTTTTGGAATATGCGCAAAAATTGTTGCAGAAAAATCCGGTTCCGCCGAATTTATCACAAGAAGAATCATTGAATAAATTTATTCGGCAGGCGAAATTTATTATTGAAATTGCCGATACTGCGTTGAGTAGTAAACCGAAAGAGCCGTTACGTTCTCAAATATTTATGTTCAAATTTCAAGGTTTGTTTGGTTTGGCGAAAGTAACGGACACTCCTGAAATTGTTCAACAATTAGAGTCTTACCTTAACGAGTTGGACGTGCTCATGCCGAAATCGCGTGAAGCCAAAAAAGCACGATTATTGGATTTGCAACGGCAGATTGATTTGTTTGTCAGGAAAAACCCGACCCAAGAAGAATTTGAACGAATTTCCAAGATATTTCTTTCGTTACTTCAGCGTGAACCGGTAGATTTTCCGAATGGTTTTGCGTTGAATTTTATTGAATGGTCGGAGATTGCGGAAACAAAATTGAAAAAGAAGGGATTAACCGAAGCATCCGTTAAGGAATTGACCGCAATACTTCAATCGAAATCATTGCCGGTTTATCAGGAAATGCTCAAGCAAGTTAATTCTGCTACAAAAAGTCTTGGTCAGGAATTTATACTGCAAGGTGTTTTATTGGACGGAAAACAATTTGATATTAAAACGTTTCGCGGTAAGGTTGTTTTGGTTGATTTTTTTACGTCGTGGTGTGTTCCTTGTATTGAAGAGCTGCCGCGATTGAAAGAGATTTACGCACAATATCGTGATCAAGGTTTTGAAATTGTTGGTGTTGGCGGTGATAAACCGGAAGCCTTAAAAAAAATGATCGGAGATCATAACATTCCCTGGACGGTTGTTTCTGAAACATTAACTATTGCCAAACGGTTGCCGAGTATTGAACGGCGATACGGTATCAAAGTATATCCTACAATGTTTCTCATTGACCGTGATGGGAAACTCGTTAATTCCAATGCACGCGGTCAGCGTCTTGAAGCCGCTTTGAAACGGCAATTTTTGGAAGATTTAGAAAATCTGAAACAACAAAAAAATTAAGATCAAAATTAAAATAATGATTCAATAAAATATTTATCTTAAATACGGATACGGAAATTGAGAAAAAAGAATTTTTAAAATAAATATTAGGTATAAACTGTTGTTGATAGAAATTAGGAATGAAGAAAACTTCTTTTCTGTACATTCTGTATTTAAAAAATAAAAAATCCGCCGAAAAATTGAAATTGAAATTAAAATTAAAATTAAAAAATGGGTCAAATACATCAACCGTTTCCTGTTCTTCTTTTTATGGCGGTATTTAGTTCGTTGGACACTGCGTTTACTTGGGCGCGGCAGCGTGCAGAAGACTATTTTGGTACGATTATTTTGGAAAGCGAAGCGTTTCCGTTTGAAACGTTTACTGATTACTATGCATCGACAATGGGTCAAAAATTACCGAAACGGTTATGGGCGTTCCAAAATTTGATCGATCCGGCGGAACTGCCGAAAATCAAATGTCAAACCAATGAATGGGAATCCGAATTTCAAACCGCTCTAAAACATCAAACCATTCAACGACCATTGAATCTTGATCCCGGTTATCTTGATCTTGGAAAACTGATTTTGGCATCGACCAAAGATCATGCTCATCGGATTTATCTTTCCGATGGAATTTTTGCCGAAACAACATTATTATTTGTACAAAAAAAATGGAAGGCGTTACCGTGGAGTTATCCTGATTATCAAAGTGAAGGTTATCAGACATTTTTGAGTCATTGCCGTGATTATCTGAAATCCAAACGGAATAACAAATAACGAAAATTGAAAGTAGAGAGCGAATTGAATTATTTGTAACGGATTCGAGTACGCCGGCGCAACGGCGGAATTATTGTTTAAAACTCTTTCGGCGAAACGTTGCCTACATCTTACAAAAAAAACGTAACATAATAAAACATCAATCACATGACAGTATGAAGTGTAATCGCGGTCATTTAAAAATGATCTCTGCGGTAAAAGACAAATAGGCAGTTACGTAATTAGTCCTCCCAAAAAATTCAGAAATAATCCGTATCATCATGTTTTCCGTACAACATTATAATTCCGAACAAATTTATTCAATACTTTCATCAATATTTGGTTTCCGTTCATTCCGTCCGCATCAAGAGGAGATTGTTCAGGCGATTTTGAAAGGTCGTGATGTTTTTGCCGTCATGCCGACTGGCGGCGGTAAGTCGCTTTGTTATCAACTTCCTGCACGATTAATGCAGGGTGTTTGTGTTGTGGTTTCGCCGTTAATTTCTTTGATGAAGGATCAGGTGGATGCGGCGCGAATCAATGGTTTATCCGCCGCAACATTAAACAGTACAATTTCCGCAGAAGAAAAAAACGCTATTGGTGTTGCTCTTCGCCAAAACCGGTTGGATTTGCTTTACATTTCACCGGAACGTTTTAATTCGGAATATTTTATCAGCCGTCTAAAAACGTTACGGATTTCATTTTTTGCGGTTGATGAAGCGCATTGTATTTCGGAATGGGGACATGATTTCCGACCGGATTATTTAGGGTTATCAAAAATTGTACACGAATTTCCATCAATTCCTGTTACCGCATTTACGGCAACAGCGACACCGCGTGTTACGGACGATATTGTTATGCGGTTATGTTTACGGAATCCGCATTTAACCCGTGCATCATTTAATCGTCCGAATTTGTTTTATCGTGTAATGATGAAACAAGAACTTGATGTTCAACTTCGTTCTTTTTTAGCCGGTCATAACGGCGAATCCGGTATTATTTACCGTAACAGCCGCAAGAAGGTGGAAGCGACAGCGGAAATGCTTCAAGCGTACGGTATTTCGGCAAAACCTTATCATGCCGGAATGTCCGATGTTGACCGTCATGCGGCACAGGAAGCGTTTAGCCGTGACGAATGTTCTATTATTGTTGCGACAATTGCTTTTGGAATGGGAATTGATAAATCAAATGTCCGTTTTGTGATTCATGCGGACTTGCCGAAAAATATTGAAGGATATTATCAGGAAACCGGACGAGCCGGACGTGACGGTGAACCGGCGGAATGTCTTTTATTTTTCGGTCGTCAAGATATTGCGCAACAATTACGATTTGTGGACGAAATAGAAACCGAACACGCCCGTAACATTGCTAAAGAACAACTCCGTCAAATGGTTCGTTTTGCCGAACAAAACAATTGCCGACGTGTTGCGTTATTGAAATATTTTGGTGAAACGTTTTCCGCACAAAATTGTAACAGTTGTGATATTTGTGTTGATTCTCAAAAACTGGAAGAAGCGACAATTCCGGCACAAAAAATTCTTTCGGCAATTTACCGGACAAAGGAATCGTTTGGGGCAATTCATCTCGCCGATATTCTGGTTGGTGCCAACACAGAAAAAATCCGGCAATTTGGACATGACCGGTTACCGACTTACGGGGTTGGTAAAGATAAACCCAAAAACTATTGGCGGGCGGTTATTGATGCTTTAATTGCACAAAAAATTGTTGTGATTGAAGACCCGTTGCGTCCGATTCTGAAGCTAACCGAAGAAGCCCTGCTTATTTTGCGCAGTCAAAAAAAATTCTTGATGCGAAAACCGCCGGAACACATTTCTGTAGAAAATAAGATCAACCGTATTCTCAATACGAAAATTCCGTCTTATGAAGTGAAACCGTTTTCCGAACTGCTTTTTGCCAAACTCCGTGAACTTCGGACGGAATTAGCGCGAGCGGAAAATGTTCCGCCTTATATTGTGTTTTCGGATCGGACTCTTCATGAAATTGCACGATATTTTCCGCGTAATGCGGAGGCGTTTCAACAGATTCACGGTGTTGGGCGTAACAAATATGCGTCTTATGGTCAACAGTTTCTTGAAGTTATCAATAAATTTTGTGAACAAAATCCTGATGAAGTGAAATCATGGCAACATCAACAACCGTTTGAACAGAATTGCGAAACTTCGTCTCAATCGTCTCAATCATCTCAATTGTCTCGATCATCTCAATCGGTTCTGTCTCCTCCAACAATTCAATCGGCATCATTTCTTGAAACATATCGTTTGTTTCAGCAAGGTAAAACGATTGACGAAATTGTTACGGAACGTCAACTAACACGTGGAACGATCATTAGTCATTTGGAAAAATTAGGAGAATCTGGGGCGGAGCTTTCTGTTGATTTATTTTTTGTACCGGAACGGTTGGCTCAAATCAAAGAATGGTTTCGTGCAAGTGGGGAGACATTATTCCTTAAACCGGCGGTTGAGGCATCTGGGGGCAAACTTGATTTTGAGGAAGCGCGATTAGCAAGAATTTTTTTACGAAAATCATCTCTAGTGAATCAAGAATAGCGGTTATGTGAGAAAATTTGCTGATAGTTTCAAAATTTATGGGACAACAATTGTAGGCAAATAAACATTGGGACAAACAGAAGTACCTGAAATTACAATTCTTACAAAAAGAATTAAAGGCACTTCTGCAATTAGAGCAGAACCACAAAAAAATATTTGAAAAATTGAAGGCGTTCATTATGGCTGCATAAAAAATGCAGGAATGAGAAACCAAAAAATTTTGTCATTGTCTATTTTGGTCCGCAGATTTACGCAGATTTTCGTCCAGAGATTTTCTCAGAGATTCGATCTTCGTGGATTTTCACGGATTCTTTTTTGAGAGTACGAAATAACAACACAAACAAAAGAAGAATAGACAAAAAATACAAAAAATTATTTTCAAAAAATTATTTTCAAAAAATTATTTTCAAAAATTTTTAAAATAATCTGCGAAAATCTGCGTCATCTGTGGACGATTGAAATTATGTGTTCGTTAATAAAATAGACAGTTGCAAAATTTTTTCGTATGTTTCGGAA
This sequence comes from Planctomycetaceae bacterium, assembly GCA_031279215.1. Taxonomy (GTDB): domain Bacteria; phylum Planctomycetota; class Planctomycetia; order Pirellulales; family Thermoguttaceae; genus WRKP01. The sequence continues at coordinate 2,815 of JAITIZ010000002.1, read as the reverse complement.
TAATTTTGAAAGAATTAGAAAAATTGCTCTGGACACGTTTTCTAATAAACAGTAAAGTTCAAGAATGTATTTTTTCTTAAAATTTTTACGTCGGAGAACAAGGATGAATTTTCCGATTTACCGTTGTGTGCTTATTATAGCGTTCACTGTTATTTGCGGATTGCTGGTTGCTGACGAGGTATTGCTGCCGCCAAACAGAGTCAAGGGTTCCCGTGAACCTTCGAATTATCCTTTGCTTGTTTATCCAGAGGATGGACCGGTCGGTTACGTAACAACCCAACAACAGAATAAAACCAATTCGGCAATCAGCCGCCGTTACGTGGATACCCCAACACCGGAAACGATTGCGAATACCGCAACAATTCGTTCTGCAGTCGGCGATTTAGATGAAAACCGGACAGTACAAGCCGGCAATATTGCCCAAGTCAGCGACGTAACTCTGTTACCGCGTTCGGCAACATCAATTCCCTTGCAAACCTCCGGCAAGGGATTATCGAAACCGCCGTTGCCGCCTAATTTACCGGAGCGGTCAGCGTCTGGAACAGTCAAACCTCACCCCGCAGCCGAACCGTCTGTTGTTGACAACCAGAACATCGATCCTTACCATCCGCCGGTTCGAACCGCTGCATTTCAAGGAGTTGTTCCGGGCGAAACCACTTTGGAACATCTCGCCGAACTTTGGGGAGAACCCCTTCAGAAAACTACCGTCGATAATTTACCTGCTCATCTTTATTCAACCGAAATTCTAAACCATATCGAAGTGATTTTCAAAGATCACGTGGTTAAGTCTATCGTTATTCAACTCGACGAACCTTTTCCCGAAGAACAAGTTCGGGAAGTTCTCAAAACGGAATTACTCAAATCAAAACCCGTGTTAATTCCAGACGAAACGGGAGAAATTATCGGTGAAGTTTTTCCAGAAAAAGGTGTTTTATTCCTTTTTGCAACTTCGGACGATGACAGTTTACTTGTTAAGCAAATCGGAATCGAACCTGTTTCGTCGGAACCCTTTGTACTCCGCGCCGAAGCAACCCTCAATGATCAACCCACAGAAGCCTTACGCGACTTGTATGATGCAATTCAACTTAACCCCAATGATGCCAAAGCGTTTTGGTTACTCGCACAAATTGAAATTATGGCAGGGAATGTCGATGCTGCTCTTATTTATGCGGAACACTCCATCAAATTGGATGAACGGCGGCCTGCTTATCATTTGGTCTATATTCAATCGTTGGTGCGGATGAACCGAATTGAAGAAGCAAAACTTTATTTGGAAGAAACAATTGGAATTTGTGATCGTTACCCCCACGAAAAAGCCCGTGCTCTTTCCATGCTCGGCGATCTTTACCGGACAAGTCAGAACCCTGATTACGAAATTGCTATCGAATGTCATTCTGACGCAATCAGGTTGGCAATGAACCTGATTGACCATGAGAACCAGACAATTCGGCAAACAGCAAAAGATGTTTTATTTGAAGCGCATTTGGGAGCGGCACGGGATGTGGCGTGGGGACGATGGGATAAAAAAAGAGAATCCATCGAAAAATGGGTCTCCAGAGCAAAAGAAATTACAAAAGATACCGAAATGATCGCCGCTCGGCGTTTTTCCAATGAATATCAGTTCAAAATTGCCGTTTGCGTTCTTGCCGCTCAAGTCGGTTTACCCGAACAAGAAGAGTTGGAAATATATATCGACGACGTAATTGACGCCGGCAACAATTTGATCAAATCAACCCGTGACCCAATTTTACAACAAAAACATCAATGGGAAACGAGTCTTTCCCTTTATGATGCAGTACAGATTTTTCAACTTCGTAAAAATTATTCTGCTGCGTTGAAATATGGGGAACTTACTGCGGATTACATGGAGGCGGGAATTAGAGATCGAAAAAGTGATACGGATTTTTATCTTCTTGGGCGTTTATATTTTCGGTTGGGTGCGATCCACGCAATTGGTAATCAAAATCACCGTGCTGCTATTGAATGGTTTGATTTAGCCAAACCGGTTTTTGAAAAACTGTTACCGAAAATCAATCCCGAAGCACTTGGAAGATTAGGCGAAACATTAGTTAGTATGGGGGTTTCGTACTGGATGACGGATCAGCGTGAAGAAGCCATCCGGTTAACAGAACGAGGTTTGAAACAAATTGAACGCGGTGTTAAAAACAAAGTGATTGACGAATCGGCGTTGTCAATTCCGTATTCAAACCTTGCCAATATGTATCGTGAAATCGGTAAAACCGATATTGCTGAACGTTACTCTAAATTAGCCGCCAATATCCATGAACCTATTCAGTAAAAGTAACCGTCTCTCTTTGTTATTGTTCCCGTAAAGCAGCATAATGTTTTTCCTAAACCCTTTCAGGACAGAAAAAAATAGAATCAATCGGGCATTCTCTAATCATTCCATTTTTATTTTCAACAAAAGTAGTTAACGACGGGGTTCACCCCGTGTTTTATTGATCAAATCAAAGAGCGCGGGGCAAGTCCACGCCGTTAACTTGCAGTGAATTTGGAATTATTAGAGATTCCTAATCATTAGTAAAGAATTATTGAAATAGACCGTTATCTGTAAAATTGTAACAGTCTATTTTATTAATGACCACATAATTCAAATCGTCCGCAGATTTTCGCAGATTATTTTAAAAAGTTTTTTGAAAATAATTTCCTAGTAATATATCGGTGGAATTTTTGTGTGAACTACCGAAAAAGCAATAATTAAAAGGTAGGCAATGTTTCGCTGAAGGGTTGCCTACCTTAAGGGAACTTCTAAAAACTCATTTTTTTAGGAACGCAGGCGTCTCGCCTGCACTTT
>JAITIZ010000679.1 GCA_031279215.1 Planctomycetaceae bacterium | reverse complement strand
AAATAAACAAGCGGTTCTCCATTACTTCCGCCGCCGGTTGTTGCGGAAACAGTTACCTGATACGTTCCCGGTCGAACACCGTCTCCCGATTTTAGTTCGTACATTTCGTAACTGCCGTTTTTTATCTTAAAAAAATTACAAAAAACAAAAACAGAAATTTCAAGTGTGATGAGTATATCATCTTTCTCCGACAGGAACGTAATCAGTGATTTTATTACCGATATAAAGTTGGCGCGGGCGGATAATTTTTTGTGAGGGATTATCGTGTTGCTCTTTCCATTGGGCAATCCAGCCGGGTAAACGTCCCATTGCAAAAATCACCGTAAACATGTTGGTCGGAATCCCAATCGCACGAAGCAATATCCCACTGTAAAAATCAACATTCGGATATAATTTTCGTTCGATAAAATAAGAGTCTTTCAATGCTAACTCCTCCAGTTTCCTCGCAACAGCTAAAAGCGGATCATTCGTTTTCAATTGAGCAAAAACACGATCCGCCGCTGCACGAAGTATTTTCGCACGCGGATCATAATTCTTATAAACACGATGCCCAAAACCAAAAAGTTTAAACGTATTGTTTTTATCTTTTGCCGCTTCAATACATTCTTCCGGTTTCATTCCGCCGTTGTAAATTGTTTCGAGCATTCTCATGACTTCGACATTGGCACCGCCGTGAAGCGGTCCCCAGAGTGCACTCACACCAGCAGCACACGACGCAAACAGGTTTGCCCGCGCCGATCCAACAATACGAACCGTAGAAGTACTACAATTCTGCTCGTGATCCGCATGCAAAATAAGTACAAGATTAATTGCATCCTCAATCTCTTCACCAATAATATATTGCTGATACGGAATCGAAAACATCATGTGCAAAAAGTTGGCGCCATATCGCATCGCCGGATCAGGATACAGAAACGGTAATCCCTTTGACCGCCGATAAGAATAAGCAGCAATTGTTCGGGCTTTACTAATTAAACGCGCTGCCGCTTCAACAAATAATTCATCATCGCCCAAAGGTAAAAATTTTTCATGATAACACGCTAATTGACTCAACATTGCCGAAAGAATTGCCATAGGCGGCGACTTAGGCGGTAAATCACCAAATTGCCGGCGCAAACCTTCGTGTAACATTTCATTGCTGGTCAAAAGATCACGAAAATCCCGAAGTTCCTGGCGAGTCGGTAATGTTCCAAAAATCAGAAGCCATGTAACTTCAATAAAATTGGGTTGCTGACGGTCAAATTGCTCAATCGGAATACCGCGATAACGCAATATTCCCTTATCTCCGTCAATATAAGTGATTGTACTTTTACACGTACAAGTACTCCCAAGTGACGGATCAAACGTAGTAATACCGTGTTCATCGTACAACCTCGAAATATCAATCGATTTATGCCCTTCTGTTCCAACCAAAACAGGTAATTCAATTGTTTTGCCGCCAATAGTTAAAATCGCTTTTTCTTCTGGGTTTGTATTCTGGTTCATATTCGCAACTCCTTAAAACAACTCTAAAACATAATAAAAAAATTGTAACTATTCAGTTGCAGCCCCGAAAGGACAACCGGTAATAGTACAGGCAACACCCTACGTAAATAATTGATACGGCAATAATTCCGCTTGTAACACTATTCATTCATAACTATTCATTCATAACTATTCATTCATAACTATTCACTCGTAACTATTCAGTAGTATTAAAATTCGCAATTTCCCGGAGTTCGCGGAAACGGTAATACGTCACGGATATTGGCGATGCCGGTGAGGAACATCAACGCCCGTTCCAACCCCAAACCAAAACCGCTGTGCGGTACCGTTCCGTAACGCCGTAAATCCGCATACCAACGGTAAGATTCCAGATCGAGTTTTTGTTCTTTCATTCGCGATTCGAGAACATCCAACCGGTATTCACGTTCACTGCCGCCAATAATTTCACCAACTTTCGGAACCAAAACATCCATCGCTCTAACCGTTTTACCATCTTCATTAACCCGCATATAAAACGGTTTGATCGTTTTTGGATAATCGTACAAAATTACCGGACTTTTAAAATGTTCTTCCGTCAAATAACGTTCATGCTCACTTTGTAAATCAATTCCCCAACTGACTTTGTAATCAAACTTTTTGCCCGATTGAATCAAAAGCTCAATAGCGTCCGTGTAAGATAACCGAATAAATTGACTTGACAAAACGTGTTGTAATGTATCAATTAACGTGTTATCGATTTGTTTGTTAAAAAATTCAATATCTTCATAACGGTCTTGTAAAACATCGGTGATAAGCCGTTTCAGAAATTTTTCTGCCCATTCCATATTTCCTTCAAGTTCACAGAATGCGATTTCCGGTTCGATCATCCAAAATTCGGCAGCATGCCGTGAGGTGTTTGAATTTTCGGCACGAAATGTCGGTCCAAACGTATAAACCTTGCTTAAACCGGAACAATATGTCTCCACATTCAACTGACCGCTAACTGTTAAATATGAGGGTTTACCAAAAAAATCTTTGGAAAAATCGACTTTACCCGCATCATCTTTAGGCAAATCATCGGGATTGAGCGAACTAACATGAAACATTTGTCCTGCCCCCTCACAATCACTGGCGGTAATGATCGGAGTGTGAACGTAGAAAAAACCGTTTTCCTGAAAAAATTGATGTATCGAAAAACTCACACGGTTTCTGATTCGTGCGACGGCACCGAAGGTGTTGGTACGAACCCGCAAATGAGCAATCGAACGCAAAAATTCCAACGAATGTCCCTTCTTCTGAAGCGGATAAGTTGTCGGATCGGCAGCACCAACCAATTCAACACTTTTGGCTTCAATTTCTGTTATCTGACCTTGCCCCGGCGATTCTTTCACCACACCCTGAACAGTAATCGAACTACCGGCAGTAACCGCTTTAATAGTTGTTTCATAATTCGGGAGTTCTTTGGATATAAAAATTTGGATATTCCCAAATGAAGAGCCGTCGTTTAATTCAACAAAACTAAAACCCGCTTTGGAATCGCGTCGAGTTCGAACCCAGCCTTGAAGCAAAACATTCTTACCGATTGCGTCCGCTTTACGGACTTCGGCAACCGTCATTTTTTCAAAAGTCATAATTGATAGTTAATAAAGTGGATAGAATTACAAGAGTTATAATATTTGTTTTTCATAATAATTCGTTCATAACAATTTGTTTATAACAATTTGTTCATAACAATTTGTTCATTGTCGGAATACCTGCCCAATAGACTTGTTTTTTTCTCATAAAATCATAATAATCGGCAGATTTTCACTTTAATGCCGTTGCCAATTCCTTAACAAAACACAGGTTATAGCAAAATCAGCTAACTCATCTCATTCCGCAATATTTTGAATTGAATTGATTTTTTTCTGAAGGGACTTTGAAGGTAACTTCAAACAACACAAGAACATACGGATAATTATTTCAGCTTTACCTTTTACTTTACGTTCGGAAATATTCACAAAGTCCTCATATTAAGACACTGTCAGATTCAGTTTGGAAAATCATTATAATAAGAATATCGGTATTTTCAAGTAAACTGATCATTTTGTGAGCCAATTGATTTTTTCTCATAGGTAACTTCTAAAAACTAATATATTAGGAGGAACGCAGGCGTCTCGCCTGCCCTGTTTTTTTACAAAAAACGCCTAAAAATGCGGTCGAGACGACCGCGTTCCTTTATTAGTAGGAACGCAGGCGTCTCGCCTGCCCTGTTTT
>JAITIZ010000676.1 GCA_031279215.1 Planctomycetaceae bacterium | reverse complement strand
CTAGTCGGCTGCTTACCTCATAAAAACCTAATGTAAAAATTTATTGTTAGAAGGAACGCGGTCGTCTCGACCGCATTTTTAGGCGTTTTTTGTAAAAAAACAGGGCAGGCGAGACGCCTGCGTTCCTACTAATATTCGTTTTTAGAAGTTGCCTACAATCATTACGGAATAGTTGAAATTTTTTGCTATCAATGATAAATTTAGTTCTTAATAAGATTATCTGCTTAAGATTATCTGTATAAAATTACCTGCTACAAATTAATTGTACACGATTAACAACAATTTTCCTTTTTATTTTGGAGAAAGAATTATGAATGTTACGACTTCACAAGACAAATCGTTTTGGGCAATGTACCTCAACTCCGCCTGTAATAACCTCGAAACAGTCGTTAATCACCTTATCGACAGATTCGTTATCAATAAGGAAGACACAAAGGAAACAAAAGAGAAGTTTCTCAGACTTGTAGAATACTTGCAAGATGAAAATATTCCCGAAACCAAAAAACAGCATCTCGTCCACGAAATCCTCAAACGATTGCCGTTCCTCAACGCTATTCGTGAAACCGTCGAGCAAGCAACACGGGAAGGGAAAAACAGCAATGGGCAAAATATCAGTTATTGGGATATTGAGCAACGGCAATTCACACCGGAGGATTGTGCAAATATTCTCGAATATTACGCTAAACTTCTCACAGAATTGCGCAATTACTACGTCCATGTTGACCACGATGATGTAAATTTTAATACCCCGCTCAAATCCGAAAATCCCCAAAAAATAACCTCTCTTGTTAAACGTTATCAACTAAATATCCTGCATATTCTCACTGCCGCATTACGGGAAACAAAACGCCGTTTCAATTATCCCGCACCGCAAGAGAATAACAATATGGACGAGCTTTTGCATTTACGAAGATACAACGGCGTAGAACGTGCAACACAACAAGAATACGACGTCTTCCGAGAACGCATAGCAAACAAAGCAAGCGATATTCTCGAAATGCCCGTCTTCAAATCAGAAGTAAAAGGGAACATCAACTATAACAAAATGAAAGATAATCCCAATTGCCGGTTTTTTGAAAAGAAAAACGGCGAATACGTCTTCACAGAACGCGGACTCGTTTTCTTTCTCGGTTGGTTTTTACAACCGGACGAAATCGACAAAATCTTTCAAAAAATTAAACTGACTGCTGTTGAAAAAGACCGCCAAACAAAAACATTTACCGCTACAAAACGCACTTTCAGCATATTTCATATCAACTTGCCGAAAACACGAATCGAAAGTGTTGAGAAAATGTCGCCCGACACGCTTGGAATGGATATTATCGCCGAACTGCATAAAACTCCCGATGTCGTGTGGAATTATCTTGATCTTGCAGACCAAAAACGTGTCCGTACATTTATAAACAAATTGCCCGAAGATGAAAATACTCCGCAAATTGATAACTCGGCCGTAAGTTCAGCCGTAAGTGAAGACAGCGGCAGAGAAGAGAAAGATACAGATTATTCAGGCAGACGGTTAAGAAACCGTTTCAATTATCTTGCTCTTTTGTATCTTGATATGTCCGAAGCATTTGACAAAATCCGTTTCCGTATTGATTGGGGAAATTATGTTTTTGCTCACTACAAAAAGGAAACTCTTGATGGGAATATAAACACTGACCGGCGTTTACAGAAACGTATTTACTCTCATGAGCGAATGCAGGACGCTTATAAATGGTTCAATGAAAACCGTTCAAATATTGCATTAACGCCGCCGTATTACGAAACAAATTCGGAAAATAAACTGCCGAAAGATGTTTATACAAATTCGGAAAGCAAACTGCCGCCAAAGGAATTTCGTGTTCCGATGATTCCGCAATACACCATCAACACGAAAAAAAAACATATTGGAATTACCTTTAGCGAAATTAAACAGCCGGACTTTACCGGAAAAACAACCCGCAGATACAAACCGGACGCTTTGTTGAATCTTGCCGATTTACCCGTGCTTGTGTTCCTTTCTGTTCACGGTTACGGCAACCAAGCACAGAATATTATTCTCGATTATTACACGAATTACCGGAAACTCTTGCAAGACCTGAAAGACGGAAAAAGTGTTACGTCAAACGATCTGGCGAAATACGGGATTCCGTTGCGTAATTTGCCGTTGGAAATTGGACATTATATCGAAACAGGGAAACTATCCGCACCGAAAGAAAATAAACAGAAACAGGCAAAACTGCAAAGGATCCTTGAACAAACCGAAAAAGTCAAGAAAAATTTCGAAGACGAAACCAAACGGGTCTTCAAAGCCGGTGATAAACGGAAAGCCCGTTGGAAAGCAGGAAATATTGGGGATTATCTTGCTCATGACCTTGTGAAATTACAGCGTCCGAATAAGGACAAACCGCATCAAGGGAAAATCACAGGCGCAAACTTTGACGTTTTACAAGCCGCTCTTTCAACTTACCGTTTAGCTGACAACGGAGCAATTAGAGAAATCTTTGTGAAAGCGGGGCTGATTAACAATCTTGATTATCCGCATCCGTTTCTGAATGAACTGGTTGATGAACGCGGCTTGAAAACAACTACACTACAAGCGTTTTTCAAAAGTTATCTTGCCAAGAAAATCGAGTACATCAAAAAATGTCAAAAAGATACGAAATTGACTTATCTTCTTGATTCGCTTCAGCGTAAAGCAGAACGCAAACAGAAGGACGGATACATTGCGTCTCTTGCCGAACATTACCTAAATGAACCGTTGCTCTTGCCGAAATTCCTTTTTGATTCTGTTGTAAAAAATGTTGTCAAAAAGGAATGTCAAGACAAATACGAATTCAAAGAAAAAGAAACGCAAAAGAAGGGTAAGGGAATGAATACGCCGTTCCTGATTATTCGCTTTCATCAGTGGAAATACGGGGATGCTTCGCAATGGTTTTACGCTTTGCCGCATGGAGTTGGAAGCGAATCGCTCAAGAAAATCACGAACATTCTGAAACTAAAATGGAGTAAACAGAGACCTCCGAAATTTGAGAAACGAAATATGAACAATATTGGATTGAACGATGCTGACCAAGAAGCGTTGTTTAACCGTTGGGTGAAAATTACTGAAGAGGAACGCAAACAGAAAAAGCCGCTGCTGATTCCCGAACTCAATGCTATTCGCAAGGAGTTTAACAAACGTTGGAAATATCCTGTGCGAGTTTTTGGTGAAGACAAGCCGGTGGATTACCGTGAAAAGTTTGCCCAACGGGTGAACCGTATTGAAAAGCAAGAACAACAGATGAGGCTTATCAAATTGCAGGACATTGTGTTGTTTCATGCTGCTTGCAAACTGCTGCAATTACAGGCGAAACTTTCCGACATTCAGGAAAACAAGCCGTATTTGCTTGGTCAGAACAAACGGCAACTTGAACGGGAATACAAGATACCGGCAACTTCTGCCTGCAATGAAAAAAGCACTATTTCCGCAACAATTACCGGCAAGATGAAAATCAAAGATATCGGTAACTTTAACCAAATAACAAACGATCCGCGAACTCCGTCTATTTTACGATTGTATTTATTGGCAACTTCGAAAAAAAGAGTTGACTACGAAACACTCTGTGGTGAACTTGCTGCTTTTGATCGTAAACGCGGAGAGGTATTTCAATGGGTTCATATTTTCGAGAACCGAGTAAAACGGGATTATCCTGCCGAGTGCCAAACGCAGCGTAAGAACGGACATGTTAATTTCTGGGGATACTGTGAAGTGTTAATTAAAAAGGGGGAACTTTCAATAGGACAAGCATTGGCGTTATTGCAAATCCGCAACGGTTTTTTGCAAAATTATCTACCAGAATTTGAGTATGCTGATCATAAAGATCTGACGGCGGAACAGAATACCGAAGTTCGCAAGGTGTTTACCGAATTGCGTCAGAAGTTAATTGGTACACCGTTACGAGGTGATGAATTAATGGTGAATCGTTGTTTAGCAATTATTAACGAAATCGGAATGATAAACAAATGAATAGTTGGAGAGTTGGATAGTTGATAGTTGATAGTTGAGAGTGGATAGTGGATAGTGTCGCAAGCGGATTATTACCCAAACGGCAATAATTCCGCTTGCGACACTATCCACTATCCACTCTCAACTATCAACTCTCCACTATCCAACTACTATTTACGTTTTTTGCGGTATTTTTTTGTTTTTTGTTTTCTTTTGAAATCGATCAGTTTGGAATTTTTTCCGATGTGTTTTTCCATCTCTTCAATCCGATCACGAATTATCGCCGCACGTTCAAATTCCAGACGATCCGCCGCTTCAAGCATTTCCTTTTCCAACTCGTTAATCAATTCCTGCGTAATAAATAATTCTTCATCTTGTCCAAGTGTTGCGGCTGCGGCTGCGGTTGTGTGTGATTCGGCGGCTTCTTCAATTCCTTTGGAGATATTTTTCTTGATTGTTTCCGGTGTAATTCCGTGTTCTTTGTTATAAATTTGCTGTTTTTTACGCCGTCGTTCTGTTTCGTCAATTGCTTTCTGCATCGATTCGGTAACTTTGTCCGCATACAGAATAACCTTGGCATTAACATTCCGCGCACTTCGCCCAATTGTCTGAATCAGCGATGTTTCACTTCGTAAAAAACCTTCCTTATCCGCATCAAGAATTGCTACAAGCGAAACCTCCGGTAAGTCAAGACCCTCACGTAATAAATTGACACCAACCAGTACGTCAAACTTTCCACTCCGTAAATCACGCAATAACTCAACCCGCTCAAAAGCATCCAACTCACTGTGTAACCATTTACAACGGATTTTCTGTTTTTCAAAATACGCCGCAATATCTTCGGCAAGACGTTTGGTCAATGCTGTTACAAGAACACGTTCACCGGTTTTGACTCGTTCTTTTATTTGCTCTATTAAATGGGGAAGTTGCTTTGATGCCGGAGCCACCTCAACAACCGGATCAAGAAGCCCTGTTGGACGAATCACCTGTTCAACAAAATGATTTTTGCATTGTTCTAATTCATAAGGACCCGGAGTTGCGGAAACGAAAACAACTTGATGGATTCGTTCCACCCATTCATCAAACTTTAACGGACGATTATCCAACGCACTCGGTAAACGGAATCCGTGTTCAACTAAGTTTTTTTTCCGTGCCTGATCACCATGAAACATTGCTCTGATTTGGGGAATTGTTACGTGTGATTCATCGACGAAAAGCAAATAATCGTCAGGGAAAAAATCAAAAAGTGTTTCCGGCGAACTGCCCGGCGGACGATCTGATAAGGGCGCACTATAATTTTCAATACCCGGACAATATCCTATTTCCTGCATGAGTTCAATATCATATTTTGTTCTTGCCGATAACCGTTGCGCTTCAAGCAGTTTGCCTTGTTCTTTGAAGACTTTTAATCGTTCTGATAATTCTTTTTCAATACGTTCAACAGCACTTTGAATCCTATGCTCAGGCATAACAAAGTGTTTGGCAGGATAAATGTAAAACTCGGATTGTCGGCGGATTGTTTCGGAAGTAAGCGGATTGACAATTGAAATTTGTTCGATTTCATCACCCCAAAATTCAACCCGAACCGCAAACTCTTCATACGAAGGCCAAATCTCAACAGAATCACCGCGAACCCGAAATTGTCCGCGTTCAAAAGCCGTATCGTTCCGGTCATACTGAATATCAATAAGCCGCGCAAGCATTTTGTTACGCGGAACCTCTTCACCAACACACAACGAAACCATCATCTCTTTATAATCTTTCGGAGAACCAAGACCAAAAATACACGAAACACTGGCAACAATTATTGTATCACGGCGTGTTACAAGCGAACTTGTTGCAGAAAGCCGAAGCCGATCAATTTCTTCATTGATGGAGGCGTCTTTTTCAATATAAATATCGCGTTGCGGAATATAAGCTTCGGGTTGATAATAATCGTAGTAAGAAACAAAATAAGCCACCGCATTATTGGGAAAAAATGTTTTAAATTCAGAATAAAGCTGAGCCGCAAGCGTTTTGTTATGCGACATGACAAGAGTCGGCTTATTGAAATGAGCAATAACATTAGCCATTGTGAATGTTTTACCGGAACCCGTAACACCTTTGAGTGATTGCATTTTTTGCCCTGATTCCATGCCGCGAATTAAAGACTCTATCGCTTGCGGTTGATCACCCGACGGACTAAAAGGAGATTGAAGATCAAACATGTTGATTGGTTGTTCCTAGAAAAATGTCGGCAAAGTAATCAATTGCCGTACCGATTGATGATTGTCTGAAAGAGTAAAGAGTAAAGAGTAAAGTTTTAGGTTCAGGTCCTAAGTTTGTCAATACGACAAACTTAGTTAGTTAATAGTGAATAGTGAATAGTGTCGCAAGCGGATTACTACCTAAACGGCAATAATTCCGCTTGCGACACTATTAACTATTCACTATTAACTATTAACTAACTAAGTCGTTGTTGCCGAATTTCAGCGAGAATAGTATCGGCACCCATTTTGATTAATTCATTGGCAACATCGATTCCCAATAAGTTTGGGTCATTGTTTATTGAGGTTGAGAGCGTTGTTTCAAACATCATTTTACCGTCCAACGATAAAATACGCCCCCGTAACACCAACATTTCACCTTCAATACTTCCTAATGCCGCAATGGGAGCAATACAACCGCCTTGAAGTTTTTGAAGCATTGCGCGTTCTGCTTGTACGGCGGCGAAAGTTGGTGCATCGCCAAGAGGGGCGATTTGTTTTGCGGTGTGAAGATCATCGAGTCGAATTTCCAAACCGATTGCTCCTTGCCCTACTGCCGGTAAAAAAAACGGCGGTTCCAGAAAAGAGTTAATCCGTTCCGAAAGCCCCAACCGAATAAGTCCCGCTTCCGATAAAATAATTGCATCATATTCTCCCTGATCTAATTTACGAAGCCGAGTTTCAATATTGCCGCGTATTTCGTCAATTTGAAACAAACTGCCAAAACGGTGAACAATTTGTGTTTTTCGTCGAAGACTTCCTGTTCCGATTCGGGAACCTTTGGGCAATTTTTCAATAACAGTTGCTTTGCGGCTGAGAAAAACATCCCGAAACGAATCGCGTTTCGGAACAGACGCCAACACAAGACCGGCAACCGGTTCTGTCGGTAAATCTTTGAGACTGTGAACAGCAACATCAATTTCATGGCGAAGCAAAGCGGATTGAATTTCTTTGGTAAAAACACCTTGTTCTCCGATATTAGCGATGGATTTATCGAGAAGCCGATCACCGGATGTTTCAATAACAACAACTTTGTGATCAACCTTTTTTTCTTTCAACAGGTTAACACACCAATTTGTTTGCCAACGCGCCAAAACACTTCCGCGAGTTCCAAAGCGAATAGTCATAGTTTTAAAATGGCACGTTTGAAAATGGGGGAATTAGAAATCGTTGAGACCGGTAATATAGGTATGGCAATGGGGACAGATATGATAGCCCATATCAATTTCCTGCTCACAATTGGGACAGATTCGGACGTGTGGTGATATGGAAGATGTTGAAGAAGTTGACGAACGAGTATTTTTTTTCTTAACCGGAGTAACAATGGTTTTTACATTGTCTTTTTTAACATTACTTGGATCGCCCAAAATACTAACAACAGCACTATCGGAAATAACCTTTTGGTGTAAAACCGGAATTTTTACTACAGCTTTACAAACAGGGCATTTTCCTGTTTTACCGGCATTGGATTCCTTCGCTGTTAAGTGATGTCCGTTGGGGCATTTCAATTGAATAGGCACTGAAGTATCTCCTCCCCCAAAAAAATTTCACAAGATCTAGTAACAGGCATCTTAAGTGATAGGCGAAATATCAAAAAACTTATGTACACCCTTTCACTTCGCATTGCCAAAATGAAAATAACGTAATTCCTTCTAAATATAATTAATCTCAATACGTAGAACAATACGTTTCAAACGAATCAGTAAAAAATCCAAAATATTAAAATATAATTGTAAATCATATCGTCTTGATTGGGAAAAAAAAGCAGGTCATAAACAATTCCCGTGAAATATAATAGGTTAAACGTTGTTTGTAATACATATTATGAGAATTATGCCGTTTTTTCTATATTTTGGCTACTTGTTTTTTGGCAAAATATTTTTACAATAAGCGGGATGTTTAATTTTGTTTTGATATTTTGAAGTTTCTTTTTTTCTTCCGATGAATGAGTTGCGATTTCATATTTCGCCTGGGGTTATTCCGGAACCGCTCCTAAAAAAATCTTATTTTGCTACTTGGGGTCGTGTTCCGCGTCCAACGGAAATTGTTTTGAACGGAAACGAGATGACGGTTTGTACTTCGGTGAAGGGCAGCGGAACAGTCCATGTTCCTTGGCTGCACACTCAAATCGGTCTTTCAATGGAGTCAACCGAATCACTGATCAATCTGGAACGTCCTTATTCTTTAGTTAAAGAACTTGCTCGTGGTTCGTTGGGGCGTTTGCTTCGTAAACAGTTTGATTGGCAAATGCTTGGTTTTCGGCTGCCTCAGGAACTAAAAACACAAATCATTACAGCAGCGCGCCGTTTTTCCCAAGCAGCGGTTGCCAATGAAACCAATCCCAATATCGAACAGGACTTGATTTTACTTTTGGAAGAATTTGAACAAATTACATTGGAATGTACGCTTTTGTTTACGGAGCAATCATTATCTTGGCGTATTCGGATTGATGAAAAATTGCCGGTTTTGTTGGGTATTGGGTTGAATAATCATCCTATTGAATCATTGTACGAATTTGATCTTTACGCTCAATTTTTGCAAGAAGCGTTCCATGCTGTTATTCCGATGCCTCCGTGGCGTATTCTGGAGCCGGAACCTGGGCGTTTTTGTTGGGAGCAACTGGAAAAACGGATAAGTAATTCTGTACGATTTGGTTTTGATGTTATTATGGGACCGCTTCTTTGTTTTGACATTTCGGCATTTCCTATTTGGCTTACTCCTCACTTACATGAAGAAGGTACTTTTGAAAGTCACGCAACCCGTTTTGTCAATGCAATTACTGAACGTTACGGTTCAACCGTTCAAGCTTGGATTCTGGCAAGCCGTTTCAATTCCTATATAATCCCTGAAATCTCGCAATCTCGAACAATTACGCTGGTACGAACTCTTGCTCAACAAATGAGAGCTCGCGGAATTGAAACCCCGATTCTCATTGGAATTGACCAACCTTGGGGAGAATACGCTCTGACTCATATTCCAGAGTATGATCAAGTTCAAATTGCCGAATCATTGATGAGTTGCCATGAAATTGATTCTTTTCTCATGGAAATAAACTTTGGTTTCAATAACCGTTCTACACTGCCGCGTGACCCAATGGCTGTTAGCAATATGATTGATCAATGGAGCTATCTCGGCAAAAAAGTTTACGTTGCGATATCAGTGCCAAGTGCTTCCAGTTCCGATATGACAGATATTGACGAGTCAATTCCGACCGAATATCAGTGGTCGGAAGGTCTCCAGCAATGTTGGACAGAACTTCTACTAAAAACAATTCTCGGAAAAAGAATGGTTCATGGTATTTTCTGGACTTTGCTGCAAGATACCAACGAAAATTCGGAAGACACCAAATCTCTTGACATGGATTTAGTTCCATTTACCGGATTGATTGATTCTCAACGTGTTCTAAAACTTGCCTTCAAACATTTCGTCTTATTACGGCAATCAATACTCAAATAAAATCTTTGGTAAATATATTAGGTAACTCTAAAAACTAATATGTAGGAGGAACGCAGGCGTCTCGCCTGCCCTGTTTTTTTACAAAAAACGCCTAAAAATGCGGTCGAGACGACCGCGTTCCTTTATTAGTAGGAACGCAGGCGTCTCGCCTGCCCTGTTTT
>JAITIZ010000645.1 GCA_031279215.1 Planctomycetaceae bacterium | reverse complement strand
GATTTTCGTCCTCGACACTCTTTTCTCCAACCTTAGCACGAATTGGTGGGATATGTCCTCGTGCCGAATCATAACCAAGAAAGGCAACAGCGAGTTGACTTTCGTTATTGATACATGTTGTTCGCCGTCCCGCTTCTCGTGCGGCATTAACCGCCGGCAGTAATAATCCGGCAAGCAAACTGATAATACTAATAACAACAAGTAACTCGACAAGTGTGAATCCATGAAAAAATCGTATTTTCATTTTTGCTCTCCTTAAAATAAAGAAATGTTGAAGTTTTGCAGATTACATGACAAATAATCTGTTTGGTTACAAAGTGGGAAAAACGCAACGCCGAGAAACGGCAACAGAATATCGCTCTTAGATTAGGAGCGACACGATTGCAAAACCAGGTTTATTCCCACCGGCAAAAGTGGTGTGTTACAGTTTAAAATATAGCACCGAATTATACCCGTAGAATAACACGCGACGCTCCCTTAACGGGAGCCACGTAACATTGTTATTCTACGGTAATTTTCTATCCGAAAAATCCGGTTGCCTATAGAAAATTACTGTTCGCCTTAGCGATTTTGCAATAGTTGACGTACTCGATTTTTAATCCAAACTTAATGTTCAGAATATCAATTTATTTCAATTCTAAATATACTACAAAGTTGAATAACGAAAAATATCAATTTTCGTTATTCAACTTTTTCTCATCGCAATCGGCATGGCAATAAACAAGTAACCAGTAACAGAAAATAATAAATCTCATTTACGTTACTTAGTTACTCATCACTTATCATTTACCAACTATTTATTTAATACCTGATTATTTAATACTGACTTTTGCTCCATTTTCTTCGAGTTCTTTTTTCAGTTTTTCGGCTTCTTCTTTGGAGACACCTGATTTAATCTTGGTTGGAGCACTTTCGACCAAGGCCTTTGAATCCGCCAAACCTCCGCCGGTTGCGTTTTTAACAACCTTAATAATGGGAACCTTTTTGTCTGCCGCAAAACTTTCAAGTACGACATCAAATTCGGTTTTTTCTTCCGGTTTTTCGGCACCGCCGCCATCGCCGCCGCCTGCCGGAGCCGCCATAACAACCGCACCGCCGGAAGCAGGTTCTATACCGTGAACGTCTTTCAAATAGTCGCTCAATTCTTTGGCGTCTTTCAAAGTTAAAGCAACAATTTTGTCGCCCAATTCTTTAATTACCGCCGAAAATTCTCGTGTTTCACTCATGTGAATGTTTCCTTTCTCGTATGTTGCGTTGCGAAAACGCATAAAAATGATGGTTAATCTTGTAACGGTTCAACTCAAACGAATTACCGGATTTCACACAAACCCAATATCGCAATGATTCGAAAAAATTAAATTCATCACAAGGATATATTTTGTTTCCTAATTCCGAAACAGACAGATTTTGTCGTGTTCTTCAATATTCAATAACTGTTCTGAAATTGTTTGATTTAAGGTTAATTGATTTAAAATTAATTGATTGATTTACTTTAGATTGGTTGATTTATTCGGGATTGTTGGCGGTTGAATTGGATTCAATATCATTGCTGCTGTCATTTTCGCTGCTGTTATTTTCTGCAAGTTTAGCGATTTGACTTGCCAAAGCACCGCCGATAGCAATAAACTGACCGGAGAGTTTGGCACCAATACCGATGATCTGACCAAGCAAGATTGAAATTTGTTCTTCGCGGGTGGGCCATTTACTCACTTCAACAGTTTGCTCCGGTCCCAACGCCTCGCCATCCAGAACAGCTCCTTTAATTTCAAAACCTTGCAACGTTTTATCTTTGGTCAGTTTAACCAGTTCTTTGGCTAACGAAACAATATCCGAAGAACCCCAACAAAGAGCATAAGAACCGGTCATATTCTGAAAAGCGGCAGCGAGCGGAGTTCCTTCGGTGGCGCGTCGTGCCAAACTATTCTTAATAACCATCAGGTTAATCCCTTTTGATGCGAGATTGGCCCGAAGATTTTTGTTTTTGTTCGCATCAATTCCAGTCAGACCGACCAAAATCAGGTATTGTGCGCCATCAAGCCGTTTGGCAACGGTATCCGTAATTAATTGTTTAACAAACTTACTCATTTTAGGCTATGGGCTGTAGGATTAAGGCAACATTTTTTTGTAACGAAAACCTTAAATACTGCAAAATAATATGTAATGAAATAATATCTTAATACAAATCTCAAAAAGACGAAAATTATTGGGCAATTACGAATTGTTGTCCTGTTACCAAAACAGGGCAAAACCAACCTTCCAACAGTACCGTCCTAACTAACAACACGAACACCCGGCGACATTGTTGCGGAAAGAGTAATACTTTTAACATAAACTCCTTTAACTGCCGCAGGTTTGAGATTGAGGATATATTGCAGGAATGCGTCAATATTTTCGACAAGTTGATTTTTATCGAATTTAATTTTGCCGACAATAGCGTGAATAATACCGGCTTTATCATTTCGAAATTCGACTTTACCGGCTTTATATTCTTTAATTGTTTTGGCAACATCCATTGTAACAGTTCCGGCGCGCGGAGAAGGCATTAGTCCGCGCGGACCGAGTATTTTGCCGAGGGGACCGACAAGTCCCATCATATCGGGAGTAGCGATGCAAACATCGAAATCGGTCCAACCTTCTTTAATTTTGGCAACAAGATCAGTATCACCAACAGTATCAGCACCGCTATTGCGGGCTTCTTCTGCTTTATCGCCTTTGGCAATAACACAAACACGAAGCGATTTACCAATACCATGCGGAAGAACAATAGAACCACGAACTAGTTGGTCTGCTTGTTTCGGATCAATACCCAACCGAACAGCAATTTCCACACTTTGATTGAATTTCAGATTATCGAACTGTTTCAACAAATTAACAGCATCCGCTAAAGGCAACGGAACATCTTGTTTAATTTTTTTGGCATCATTCCGATAACGTTTTGAATGTTTTGACATAAATCAATACCAGTTAAGGTTCGGTCAATAATGAAGGCTGCCGACATTGGAAACCCTCTCCCGTTAATAAACAACTTTAAATAAACAAATCCGCCAGATGAATTTTCAAAATTTTCTTACTACACCTATAAAAATTTCACAAATTTTATTGGAAAATAATATCTTGTCAAAAGGGGGGATAAATTTAATTTTACACAAAACGGTTTTTGAGAACTTTTAGAATCACTAATCTTGTATTTGAAAAACAGTTATGAGTCTTTATTTTTGAGTGTGAGATTTATATGAGGCAAGTTTTTAGAGTTCCTTTTAGAATATTTTTAAAAATCTAACATTTCGTCAAAAATTATTCGTAAGTCCCCCATTTTTCGATCGGGGCATCTCTAATAATTCTATTTTTATTTTCAACAAAATAGTTAACGGCGGAGTTTACCCCGCATTTTGTGCCTAACATTCAGCAGTGCGGGGCAAGCCCGCGCCGTTAACTTTCGGTGAATTTGGAATTATTAGAGATTCCCTATTGTTTCAATGATAAACGACATTGGCTAGATAAAGCCCATGCGGAGGAGCGGTTGCGCCGGCGAAGGCGCGGTTTTTGGAAGCGATTATTTCTTTCATACGTTCGGGATTTCCGCATCTTCGCCGACCTTCAACTCCCAATAATACCAGTGTTCCGGCAATCGTTCGCATCATATTGTAAAGAAAACCATTTGCTTCCACTTCAATACGAATTAACGGTAAATATAAACCGTTAGGATCATTGATTCGTTCAACCAAGACATCGGAAATAGTTCGAACTGTTGTTTTACGCGGTGAACCTCGAGTTTGAAAACAAGCAAAATCATGTTGCCCCAACAAAAATTGAGCGGCATACTGCATGGTGTTGAGATCAAGCGGTTCCTGATAAACCCAACAATAATTCCGCATCAATGGAAACGATGGGCGGTTATTGTCGATCAAATAACGATAACGTTTCGCAACAACATTGGTAATCGGATGAAAAGAGAATGGAACTTCCTCCACGTGAAAAATCCGAATATCATGCGGTAAATGACCATTCAATGCACGTTGAAAGACTTCGGTTGTCAACCGGCTTTCCGTCGAAAAAGCAGCAACCTGTTTCAACGCATGAACACCGGCATCGGTTCGTCCGCTTCCTGTTACAGAAACCGGTTCGCCAAGAATTTTGCTTAGCGTTGTTTCCAGAGTTGCCTGAATACTAGGAACATTGACCTGACGTTGCCAACCCTTGTAGTTTGTACCATCGTAAGATAATTCGAGTTTAATCCGCCGTAAACTTGTTTTACGAACCGGTTGGAGCAACGATAAATCAATTTCGGTTTTTTTCGGAAGAGGTTCTTCATTTATTTTATTAATATCCATTGTTGTATTTAGGCGAACCGGTATTCAAATCGTTGATAGTTCTCTATTACGAAAGAGAACCTTAACGGTTTTGAAATAATACCCAAAGTTTATTTTATAAATATCCGGCAAGATTTGAAATGCCTCGTCCACAATAAAAACAATTGTAGGGAATTTCTAATAACCAAGTTAACGGCGGGGTTTACCCCGCACTTTGTGCCTAAAATTCAACAGGGCGGGGCAAGCCCACACCGTTAACGCTCGGTAAATTTTGAGTTTTTAGAAGTTCCCTTATGATATATACTTCTTGCAGTCATTATCTCAATGTTGTAACAGTTTATGTTAAATCATTCCAAACAGGTAAGAGAACGTCGAGTAATTTCAGATACCGTTGATATTTTGTTTCATAAACATCAGCGAATTTCGGATTGGGATCGAAACGGCGGTTAATTGTAACCATTTTCTCACAGGCTTCGTGATAAGTTTTGTAAATCCCAACAGCAACCGCACCGCAAAGAGCTGCACCAAAACATCCGAGTTCTGTTCCGGCGGGAATTTCGATGGGAAGTTGGAAAACATCCGAAAACATTTGCGCCCAAACAGGACTGTTGACAGCACCGCCCGTTAACCGAATTGTTTGGGGTCGCCCGCGAAACCGGAATAACCGCTCCGAATGCCAACGATGCCCAAAACAAATTCCTTCAAACACCGCCCGCATAACATCTGATCGCGAATGACGTCCGTCCAAACCAAAAAGACAAGCTTTGGCATCAAGATGAATCGGATTACCGTACAGAAACGGCAAAAACACTATATCCGCATTTTCCGGCTGCGTTTCCGTAACAAGATGACTGCAATACTCATAAATATTTTCTTCGGCTCCGCGAAGTTTCAACAGTTCTTTATCACTCTGGAAAAAATGCGACACGAACCATTCGAGATTACCGGCTGAAATCGCACTTCCCTCAAGCATTAAGTAATACCCGTCAATACTGTAACAACTTGTCATAAACATTTCTTTATCAATAACAGGAATTTTTGAAATGGAAAGATTGTTGCCCCACGTTCCGGCAACCATGCAGAACCGTGTTTCATCCGTCATTCCAACTGCAAGACCGCAAGCGTCAATATCAAACATCCCGCCAGCAACCGGAGTTCCTTCAGCAAGTCCGGTTTGTTCGGCAGCTCGGGGCGTAACATAACCGCAAATGTCCGAAGACCTCTTGAGCGGCGGCATTAAATGTTTCCAATCCGATAACCCCCAGACTTCAAGAACTTCATCATCGTAATCCGAGGTACTATTGTTGATCAGACTCGTTCCCGACATATCCGTAAGTTCCATATAAGCATCTCCCGTCAATCGGTAACGTATAAAATCCTTGACCATAAACAAATATTGAGCTTTCGACATTGTTTCCGGTTCGTTGTCGATTAACCACCGAAGTAAGGCATTGGGTTGTGCTGCCCAAATATTTTGCATGGTTTTGGGCATGATCTGTTCAAGAATATTGTTACGCGTCCATTCCTCAATATATTTTCTTGCACGGTTATCGGAAGAAATAATTCCGTTACGAACCGGATTTCCCTCGCCGTCAACAAGATATAACCCATTTCCATGACCAGTACATGTAACAGAAACAATCTCTTTCGGATGAATCTTTGATTGACGGATTACTTCATGAATCACTTCACAAACATGATCCCAAAGAGCATTCATATTGTTTTCCGTCCAGTCGGGATGTAAATAAATATGTTCGATTTTCCTTGATGCTGTTGCGTGTTCCCGACCTTCAATATCGAAAACCGCCGCCTTGACCATCGTCGAACCACAATCAATGCCAATCAGATATTGTGTTAATAATGTCATAAAAGTAAAAATAAAAGTAAAAGTAAAAATAGTTGTTAAAAATAATTGTGCCAAAATAATTGTGCCAAAATAAATGATTCAATTTCGGCAATTATTCCGTTATTCCGTAAAATATTCGTAAAACAATTAACGTAACTACTCCCTTTTTAACTTAAGGAGCCTGCCCAATGTCAAAAGGATTGTAACCGGAACAAGTATAACACCGTATCCCAATTTAATCAATACACAACGAAACTGGCAAGTTGTTTACCGAAACATTGTGCTTATTATTTTCTATTATTTTTGTTGGGCATTTTGTTTGCGAAGGCAAACAGGAAGTACGCAATTTGTTCTCGTCGATTGGTGTTACGGTGATGAATATGCCGGTCTATAATGTTACGGAATTGTGTTGCCGGAATATTCCGTCCAGTGAAATTGTGGATCGAAGTTGCTCGACCTTGAGACAATACAGATCGTTGTCCGTCGCATCGGGACAAACGGAAGTACCTGAAATTACAATTCTTGCAAAAAGAATTAAAGGCACTTCTGCAATCAAAGCAGAAGCCCAAAAAATATTCGAAAAATTAAAGGCTTTGTAATATATCAGTGGAATTTTTGTTTTTCGATCTTAACCCCGCTAAGGACTAATAAAATATAATAGATTAAGGAAATTCCACTAAAACCTTTTTATGTAATAAAATCATCAAAATTATCAACAATTATATGTTTATTTTTGTTTGTTTTTTCGGTTTGGGTTCTTTTCTGTGGGTGCTGGTTTGGGTTGCGGAGGTTTGTTGGTTTGAGGTAGAAATTGAGCAAGGTCAATTTTTACTTGGGTAAATTCTTGTTGCGCAGAAAGATTTGTCCACTCCAACGGGTCTTTGGTTTCATCATAAAGTTCTTCATCGCCATTTTCATAACAAATATAACGCCATTTACTTGTTCTAACCGCATGGTTTTTATAACCATAAGTCATTACGGCTGCTGCCTCTGTTGTGTTGTTGTTTTCATTGGTGTTCCCTTCAAGAAGCGGTCGAATACTTTTACCGGATAATTCTTGTTTCGGTTTTGAAATTCCGGCTAAATCACAAAGTGTTGGATAAATATGTGTTAAATCAATTGGTGTGTCAATTTTCGTTCCTGTTTTCGTCAATCCCGGAACACGCCAGATCAACGGTGCACGGTTTGCCTCTTCCCACATTGCAAACTTGCGCCAATGCGATTTTTCACCATGATGCCAGCCGTGATCACTCCATAAGACAACAATCGTATTATTACTGTACGGACTTTTTTCAAAAACATCAAGCAAACGTCCAATTTGCGTATCACAAAAAGTAATCGCTGCCAGATAACCTTGTACCGCATTTTTCCAACGCCCCGATTTAAGAATGGCAGCGTGATCACCATTCGGTCTGGCAAATTTAACTCCTTCCGGCGGTAAATCGTTTAAATCATCTTCAAGCACTTTGGGCAGAATAATTTTATCGAGCGGATATAAATCGTAATATTTTTTCGGTACATTCCAGGGCATGTGCGGTTTGTGAAGTCCGACCGCCAAGAAGAACGGTTTATCGTGTTTTTTATTGAGTTCATCAATTCCGTACTGAACGATATGATAATCTTCCATCTGTTCATCTGTAACATCAAGCGGCTGAAATTTAATACCGCCAACACCGTCAAGATATTGGTCTTCATCTTCGTTTTTACTGTGTTTTGGAGTTGTTGTTGCATTATTTTTAATCAGTTTTCGGTTTTGAATGAGATAATCATCCCAACCTGTTTTTGCCGGATAGGAGCCATGATAAATTTTACCGGCTCCGAGAGTTTTGTAACCATTTTGTTGAAAGTGTTCCTGAAGTGTAACGATATTCGGTGAAACAATGGTACGCCAGTCATCACTGTTTAAGTACACACCTGTTTCTGAAGGTCGAAGTCCGGTCAATAACGCAGTTCGTGACGGATTGCAACATGCCGAAGCACAATAAGATCGCGTAAACGCCGCTCCCGACGCTGCAAGACGATCAAGTGAAGGTGTTTTTACTTGCGGATGTCCTTCGCTGTAACTTGTCCAGTCACGCAAGTCATCAATCGCAATAAAAAGTATATTTGGTTTCTGTGACAAATTTTTAACCGGTGATTCCTCTGCGTAATTTTGAATGGAAAAAACCAAAACCAATGCCCATTGTAAAAACAAAATAAAAGTAAATCGGATTTTCATTAATTCTTCTCCAAAAGGTTTGAAATAATTGTTGTAATTATTATTGTCCGTAGATAACACAAATTTCGTAGATTTTTTGCACAATCTACAAACTTCTATCTGTGTTTATCTGTGTAATCTGCGGACTAATAAAGAACGGTTACTGGAATTTTACTTGCAAATTCCATACCGAATCATTTTAGCGAGGAATACTATTCGACAAACCATAATATAACGAACAATTGAAACTTTTTCTATGATATTTCACGGTTAAGCCGTGAAATATGCTGGCTAAACTATGATATTTCACGGATTAATTTGTGAAATTTATTAAAATTGAGGGATTTTGGGCGAAAATCGAGTTGGCACGATTCTTGCAATTCTAATAATCTCAAATACAGGAATGAAGTGAGACTTAATTTATGTAGAGTCCCTTCGATTATTTCTTTCGATTAAGTCCATTAAACA
>JAITIZ010000640.1 GCA_031279215.1 Planctomycetaceae bacterium | reverse complement strand
TTATACATCTGATCCAGTTATGAATTGGTAGTTTTTTTGAATGTTCGAAATATGTAGTGGTTCTGATTTAAGAGGTAGGCAACCGTAGGTGAAAGCCTTTCGCCGAAGGGTTTTCACCTACGGTTGCCTACCTTCCGAAAACGTAATGGCAATATAAAAACAACCTCTTGATAACAGGATTGAGTATATCATCCGGCATAATTATTCTGTAAAATTTTTGTTTTTCGCTCTTAACCTCGCTAAGGGGTAATGAGGAAAAAATAAAAAACCTGCTGAATAATTACGATTAATAAAGATTATCAATCTAAAATTTTCACCTAGAATCTGTTACTAAATAACTTGACCTTGGGCGTTCCGATGCTGTTTGGGAACAGCCCAGCGTAATAGTTATTGCCGAAATAAAATATCACGCCCAAAAGAAAATGAATACCCTGTTCAGAGAAACAATGAAACAAATCCATGAACAACGTTATTATAACAAATATACCGGTCAGATTATTTTGTTGGAGATTGCTTTTTCCGGTAAAGATGTCGGCTGCAAAATATGAGGAATTGATTTATCAATCGTAAATAAAATATCCAATAAATCGTACCTTTATTATAAGAATATACAACAATATTATATTGGGCAGCCTACATTTTGAATAACCTACCCTTTATATTATTTTGATTTATATTATTTAATTTGTGTGAACAGTTACAAAACAGACGGTTCTATCAATAACCGATTGACGGCGGATTGGGATTGAGAAAATCTCTGGGACCGCGGGTGGTGTAGGTTGGCATTGGAGTCGGCGGTGTTGTGGTCATATAAATCTGTCTATTGGGCGGCGTAAAAAGTAACGCACGAACTCTTGGAAAATACGGTTGAAAATTGGGATCATATTGTTCACGCGGAATATAAAGCGGTTGCGCTCCCCAATAGGGACGAGCTGCCGGTTGAAAGGTTTGGCGTAAAAACTGTCCAATTTCCAACCCAGGATGAGGGCAAGGAGCATAACCATGAACCGGACAAATACCATTTGCTTTGCCCGGACAAACCTGCATTGCACCATAGCCGAATTGGTTTTTCAGACAATCATTTTGATTTTGACAATCCTTTCCATGAACCGGACAAATTTTGGGACAAGAACCATTGCATTTACGGCAGGTTCCTTCTTTGCAAAGTCCGTCAACACAATGACCCTCATGGCAAGCAATACGGTTACGGTAATGAGATTCCGTTTCGTTGGGGGGATGATTATCAACACGAGATTTACCGTTGTAACCGGCATGATATCCGGTTGCCTGGTGAGGGTTATGCGGCGAAAATCTTGAATCCGTATCGCAAGAGAGCGATTGTTGTTCGGTTTCGATTTTTGCGTCGTTTTTATTTTTATTGTTATTTTTTTGAATTTCTTGTCCGCGTACATCTGCCAGAATCAGCAGCACGCACACAGTAAAGGTAATTGTCAATGTCAACCGGATGATTTTCATTATAATATTCCTCATTTGAAGAAAATAAACGCACGCTTTTAAAACAATCACACCTTGTCCTTAAATCGGCAAATCGAATACCTAATATTTATTTTTTTCTTATTTCTTTGGTAAAAGCGGGAATATTTCTTTATTTCCGATTATTTTGGTGAGATATTTGAAGCGTGATTACTTAGTAAAACAGCGATCCAACGAGTTTTCCGGTTATTTTGCAACACGATTTTCAAAACCATTGTGAGCGGAGCCGACAAGAACATGCCGATTGGACCGAGCAGCCAACCCCAAAAAATTAGCGAAAGAAGTACAACAAGACCCGAAATACCAAGTCCTTTTTCCAGATAGCGCGGTTCCACTCCATAACCGAATAAAGTATTCACCACAACCAGCCAAATAATCACAACAAAAGCCATTGGCACGCCCTGATCAACTAAGGTAAGCAAAACCGGAGGAACCGATGCAATAATCTGACCAATATTCGGAATATAATTGAGAAAAAACATCAAAATGCCCCAGAGTAACGCATATTCAACACCAAGAAGCCAAAGACCAACTGTTGTAACAAAACCAGTCAGTAAACAAATAATTGTTTTAATTTTCATGTAATTCCATGTATCTGCAGCAATTTTTTTGAAATATTCGTTAGATAAATCATTGCTGCCGAATGCCGCTCGTACTTTTTCCGGTAACCGAGAGGCTTCGATCAGCATGAAAATAACTAAAATAATTATCAATGTTGAAACCGTTACAATGTTTAAAAGTTCCCTGACGCCAAAATGAATATAACCAATAAGGGTGTCCAAATGAATAATATTGAAAAGTGAAAAACGTTCGTATGAGGGAGTGATTTTTGGCGGAGTATTTTGGGGGAGTAAAATATTTTTGCCGGATTGAGATTGAGGGGGTTCTATTGGTTCTGTTGGCGGTGTTGGTGCTGGTGTTGGTGTTGCTGTTGATTCTGCCGGTGCAATTACGTCTGTTGGTTCAACTGTTGGTTCAACTGATTTTGCCGGTTCTGTCAATTCTTCCAGAAACAGGGGAATTTTCGGAACGGATTTTTCTATTTGGTCAAATTGTTGAATAGCATTATTGATCCAATCATCAAATCTTGCCGCTTTGGCGGTAACTTTTTCTTGATAGTCAGGTACACGGTCAACAAAATGGGTCAACGAATAACTCAAAATCCATACAAGACCAATTCCCGATAAAAGAACAAGTAATGACAAAACAGATAATGCTGTCCAATCAGAAAGACCTTTTTGTTTCAACCAACGAAGCGGCTGCGTAAAAACCATTGCAAAAAACACCGCCAAAAGAAACGGAGCTGCAAGTGACTGCGCCGCCTTAATTCCAGCAAAAATCACAATAATTGACGCAAAAGCAATCAAAAATTTCATACTAATTCCCTTAGATTGTTAATATTTATGTGTGTCGGAAGATTTTTGTACCTATTGGGGTCAGAGAGAAGTATAGTGTTTTATCCCTTTTTCACACAAGAGCAATTTCAGAAAAAAACAGGCAATATCGATGGTGATTGCTCTTGTCAAGATTCACCCTTTGTTCGTCTGCTTTTAATGGTCATTATCTATTTTGGTCCGCAGATTGCGCAGATTTACGCAGAGATTCGTCTAGAGATTCGTCCAGCGATTCGTCCAGCAATTTTCGCAGAGATTCGATCTTCGCGGATTTTCAAGGATTATTTTTTGAGAGTACGAAATAACGAAACAAACAAAGGAAGAATAGACAAAAAAGACAAAAAAGACAAAAAATACAAAAAATGTAATCTATCAGTGGAATTTTTGTTTAAGTTTAAAAAGGTCTTCGCCTTGAAAGGGCAGAATAATAGTTGAGAGGGAAAGTGGAGAGTGGATAGTGTCGCAAGCGGATTACTACCAAAACGGTAATCATTCCGCATGCGACACTATCCACTCTCAACTCTCCACTAC
>JAITIZ010000622.1 GCA_031279215.1 Planctomycetaceae bacterium | reverse complement strand
CCGGTAAAACCATCATTCCTTCCGCGATTTCTTGGAACACGCAACAGAATCGTCACGCAGTTTCCTCCTTGTTGTGCGGTCTGGATGTGTATCAACTATTGTGTTGGTATCATTTATGTGAATATGTTTGCGAAGGGTTGAGCGGTCTGGGGGGCTCAAGAAGAACGGGAACGTTGGCAGTAACATCTTTACGTTTGGAATTCCAGTACCATGAGCAACTTCGGCGATAGAGAATTTTTTCGTATTTGCTTGAATAATCTCAAAAGAATCAACAGGATTACTGATTTTCTGAACGAAAAAATAAAAAATGATAATATATCAAAGATTTTTTAATGTATTTGAATTAAATACACTTCCGCATACCCATCAAAGATACACAAAATTATCTAAAAATATGAAAAACAAAAGAAATTAGGTTTAAAATTTTGGAAAGTGCAGTTATAAATAAAACCGAATTTTAACTGCAATGAGTATATGAGCGGAACAGAATATAATTCTTACCGTGAACAGTTACGAATTATTATAAAATAAATTTGCTCAAATCTTCGTCTTTACTGACATCATCAATACGTTGTTTGACATAATCCGCATTGATAATGATACGTTTTTGTTTCATATCGGGTGCTTCAAAACTTAATTCTTCGAGCAACCGTTCCATAATCGTGTAAAGACGTCTGGCACCAATATTTTGCATTTTCTGGTTGACAGCGAAGGCGTATTCCGCCAACGCCTCAATACCGTTTGCCTCAAAAACTAATTCAATATCTTCCGTCAACATTAAGGCTTGATATTGTTTTGTCAGCGAACCATTCGGCTCGGTTAAAATACGGATGAAATCATCCTTGGTTAAATCGTTCAACTCAACCCGAATTGGAAAACGCCCTTGAAGTTCCGGCATTAAATCGCTTGGTTTGGCACGGTGAAACGCTCCAGCAGCAATAAACAAAACATGATCTGTTTTGACATAGCCGTATTTTGTCTGAATTGTTGTCCCTTCGACAATCGGCAGCAAATCACGTTGAACACCCTGCCGTGAAACATCAGCTCCATGTTGTTTTTCGCTGGCAACAATTTTATCGATTTCATCAATAAAAATAATTCCAAGATTTTCTGCTAATTCAACGGCAGCAGTTTGTACTTTATCTTTACTGATTAACTGATCACTTTCTTGTTCGATTAGAAATTCGCGAGCCTCTTTGACGGTCATATCACGTTTTGTTCGGCTTCGCGGGGCAATTTTTTCAAACATTTCCTGAAAATCAAATTCCATTGACTCCATACCCGGCATATTACTCATAATCATTGGTACAGCTCGAGTTTCGGAAATGATACTAACGGTTCGGTCTTCCATAAGACCTTTTTCAAGCATTTTGCGGATTTTTGCGCGGTTCCGTTCGTGGCGGACGGATTGAACACGTTCTTCATGGGACGGCGGTTCGTCATATTCTTCGTCATCGTCGTCGTCATTGCGATTTTTTGAACTGGGCGGCGACGGCAACAACATATCAACAAGCCGGTCATTCGCACGCCGAATCGCTTCTTCTTTAACTTTTTCGCGTTCGGTGGAACGGACAATACTAAGAGCGTTTTCGACAAGTTCACGTACCATACTTTCGACATCTCGTCCATAATATCCGACTTCTGTATATTTAGTTGCTTCAACTTTGATAAATGGAGCACCA
Organism: Planctomycetaceae bacterium; assembly: GCA_031279215.1. GTDB lineage: Bacteria > Planctomycetota > Planctomycetia > Pirellulales > Thermoguttaceae > WRKP01. Next base: position 1,221 of record JAITIZ010000622.1, on the reverse strand, counting down.
GTTAAGGTTGCAAGACGGCGTGCGATTTCGGTTTTTCCGACACCGGTGGGACCAATCATCATAATATTTTTGGGTGAGATTTCTTTTTTCATCGAATCATCAACCCGTTGACGCCGCCAACGGTTACGCACAGCAACCGCAACACTGCGTTTGGCTTCATTTTGACCGACAATATGTTTATTGAGTTCTGCAACAATCTGGCGCGGTGTTAAATCCATAAATTTATTAAATCAAGAAAACGTGTATTCAAAGATCAACCAAAAAACGAAACATATAAATCCGGCAAAATCAAATTTCCACGAAATTTTAGAACAATACACAATACTCATCACACTTTTAAAATTCAGTTTTGTTGAAATATCTTATCAAGTGGTTTGACTTAAAAATTCGTAATTACTCTGTTTCAAAACGAGAATCGAATTTTCAAGTATTATGAGTATCATATTTTATTGCTTCATTTACCGCAATTTATATTATCACGTGATTTTACCCGAAAAGTCAGGTCTTTCAAGTTATGGGGTAAGATAATTCATTGCCAAAATGAAAAATTCCTGATTGTTTCTTTATTTTGTAGGGTTTGAATTTTGAAAATAGGGAGTAATTGGGAAAAAAAAAATAGAAATTATTCCGCAGTTGTCTCCAAAGAACAGTAAATAATCAGGAATTTTTATTTTGTGATTAACCTAATGATATTTTTCCTACGCACTGAAAGAGTAACATTATTGGAATTTCACACAAAGTATAAAAAAGATAATATATCAGTGGAATTTTTGTTTTTTGATCTTAACCCCGCTAGGGGTGTGAGAGTAGTTGAGAGTGTCGCAAGCAGATTACTACCCAAACGGTCATCATTCCGCATGCGACACTATCCACTCTCAACTATCAACTATCAACTATCAACTATCAACTATCCACTCTCAACTCTCAACTCTCAATAATCTCGCCCCATGCGGGGCTTTGTTATGTTGGGCATTTTGACCGTAGGTTGCGTTGCGCTTAACCTAGGGTTATGCACATCTCGTCCCTGCGGGACTTAAGAAAACATAAGAGATTAAGGAAATGCCGTGAAAATAGAACCAAAAAAATTATTCCACTGATATATTAGAAATTCCCTATAGGGAACTTCTAAAAACCTAATGTAAAAATTTATTGTTAGAAGGAACGCGGTCGTCTCGACCGCATATTTAGGCGTTTTTTGTAAAAAAACAGGGCAGGCGAGAC
>JAITIZ010000613.1 GCA_031279215.1 Planctomycetaceae bacterium | reverse complement strand
GGAACTTCTAAAAACCTAATGTAAAAAATTTATTGTTGGAAGGAACGCGGTCGTCTCGACCGCATTTTTAGGCGTTTTTTGTAAAAAAACAGGGCAGGCGAGACGCCTGCGTTCCTCCTTAATATATTAATTTTTAGAAGTTACCTGTAATGAGTATACAATCTGTAAACGTAATATAATGCGAGGAATGAGGTTACAGTGTTGTTGGCTATCGGCTGCTGAGGTTGTTTTGTTAAGAGAAATTAGGCAGAAATGAGGTCTGGGAACAAATTTTTGTCAAAAAAGAAAAAAAATTCCGGTTGACATCCGATTTTATTTCGTGTAAACTTTAAACTTGATTTGGTTGCGGTAGCGTTTTTTTTTGCCGTATTGTACTACGGCAAACGAATCGCAGTTATCTCAATGAAACCTTATAAAATAAGGAGAATAACAATGAAAAATGTAGTGATGTGTTTGATCGGGATTTTTGCAGGATTTTTTGTGAAAATCCCAATGTTAAAATGGGTAAACCAGGGGGGGGGGGGGCACTCTGTAGTGGAAAGTTGATAACGAATAGTGGAGAGTATTCACGTTCTAAACTCTTTCCTGTAAACTTCTTACAACTTCTCCGTTCTTCACCGTTTGGCTTTACATTGGTCGAACTTCTTGTGGTGATTGCGATTATTGGCGTGTTAATCGCTCTTCTGTTGCCGGCAGTTCAAGCCGCTAGAGAAGCAGCAAGACGGATGGCTTGTTCCAATAATGTCAAACAACTTTGTATCGGGATGCACAATTACCACGACACATACCTTGCATTACCACCTGGCAATTTGGATGTGTACAGTGTTGCTGGACAACCACAAGTTAATGGTTACAACGAATCGTCGATTAATGCCAATCTTCCAAGCGGTGTAACAACAGATTGGGCGATGCTGGGTTGGGCAGTTTTCATTTTGCCGTTTGTGGAAGCCCAACAAGTTTCCGAACAAGTCAAATTCAATGCGGGTTCTTTTACACCACTCAAAACATTTGATTACTTCGGTACAGGTGGTATCGGTGGACCAGATTACGGTAATTCAGCCAATAGTGCCGCAGCATCAATGGCTCCGTCGTGTTTTGTTTGTCCTTCAGGACAAAAGTCTTTTGATGCGGGAACTTACAAGGATTATAGTGTTAACGGCGGCGGTTACGCTAATAATGCCTATCCTAGCAACCCTGAAAGAACTGTAAAATCTAGTGGTAATTTAACCGGTGTTTTTCACAAAGGAAGTGATTATAATTTCAGTGCAATTACTGACGGAACTAGCAATACGTTAATGTTCCTTGAACGTACCGGATATTCAAAATCTTCTACAATTTCCGGTACAACACGAACATATTATCCAAACACTTGCTTTAATCCGTTTTTTGTTGTAACGGACGCCAGCCAAGGTTATATAATAACATCAGCAAATGCAACTATTCTGTATTTTATTAATCCACCCAAAGAAACCAGTTATAATGACCCTGGTTATATTGTACGTTCGACGCAAAGTGAACATCCCGGTGGAGTAATGGTCGGACTTGTTGATGGTTCCTGCCGTTTTCTCAGCCAAACGATACCAATGAGTATTTACGATGCTATTATGTCTCGACACGGTAGCGAATCCGTTAGCATACCATAAGGATATTTCCCGATTGTTTCACATTTTTAGGGGAGGAGTAATTATCTACATAAATAATTCCCCCCCAAAAAATGTGAAATAATCAGAAAATAGTCCGTTGAAATATTATGAAATTTTTTATTTTTTCCAAAAAGAACAAGGTTCCGGTTGACATTAGTTTTGTTTTTGTGTAAAATTTGAATTTGATTTAATTTGCGATAACATTTAGATAACATTTATTTGCCTTATTGTTTTTTGAAACTTTTTTGTTTGCAGTCTGATTTTGTTAAAAAGCATAGCAATGATGATTGCTGAACGTATATTTACTCTATTATTTACTCAATATCAACAGGAGAATTGTCATGCAATATCGTTTACTTGGAACAACCAATATTCAGGCTTCAGTGATTGGTTTTGGAACTTATCCGCTCGGCGGTTGGATGTGGGGCGGAACCGATGAATCAACCGCAATTCGAACAATTCAAACCGCCCTCGATTACGGAATCAATTTGATCGACACCGCACCAATCTATGGTTACGGACTCGCGGAAGAAATCGTCGGTAAAGCAATTCGTAACAAACGTTCACAAGCGGTTGTAGCAACAAAATGCGGCATCGTTTGGGATACCAAAGATTGGCAACCAGGTAAAGGGGAATTACATGTTTATGGCGATGAAAAAGGGTTGACACAAAACACAAATCATTATCGTTTTTATCGTTATCTTAAACCGGAATCAATCATTCGTGAAGTAGAAGCAAGTCTCAAACGTCTCCAAACCGATTACATTGATCTCTTGCAAACACACGCCCAAGAACAAACAACACCCATTGAAGAAACAATGACGGCATTGGAAAAATTACGGGATCAAGGTAAAATCCGCGCTATCGGAAGTTCCAATGTAACACGGGTTCAGTTGGAATCTTATTGTAACGCCGGAACTCTCGACTCGACGCAAGAACCTTATTCATTTATTAACCGAAGTATTGAAGAAAAAGGATTTTTAGAAGTATGTGATTTGAATAAAGTTAGTTTTCTGGCTTACGCTCCGTTGGAACAAGGACTGCTCACCGGAACTCTTCAACCTGATTTTCAATATCCCGAAGGCGATTTTCGCCAAAATGATCCAAGATTCACACCGGAAAATATTAACCGTATCAATAACGCGCTTGACCGATTAAAACCAATTCAGGAACAATACGGATTTTCAACCAGTCAATTAATGTTAGCCTGGACAGTGTCGCGTTACGAAAAAATGCACGTTCTTTGCGGAATGAGAACCCCAAAACGAATCACCGAAAATACCAAAGCCGGAACAGTAATATTGTCCGAAAATGAAATGAAACTCATGGATCAATTATTTGATTTTAATTCCCAAACCCGCTAAACCTGTTTCAATATAAACCGGTATAGAGATCAATTTCCAACCCTTTTTAATAAAGTACAAAAACCATGAAAACATTACACAATTCAATTTTTTGTTTTATTTTTGCCGTGATCTTGCTGAATAATTTTTGTGTTTTATTCGGTCAAGAGGTTTCTCACAAAACTGAAACGCAAAATCAGACAACATCAATTGCCCTTCTTTTGAATGGTCGATCTGATATTCCGATAGATACCGAATCGGATATTTTTGCGGAAATTGCCGGACGTATCGGCAAAACAACAATCATTCATCCGGCAAACGATGGAAAATTTCTTGATCGAAAAGGAAAAATCGTTTCCTTAAATCAATTCCATCATCTCTGGATTTATCAACCGGAACCATTACAGGAAAACTCGCCTTTTCGTACTCCTCAAACGGTTCAAAACATTCGGCAATATCTCGAAAATGGGCATAACATTTTATTGTGCGGCGGTACTGCGGAACTCCTAAAACTAATCGGACTTGACGAAACACAAATACAGCCGATGGACGATCTCAATGACCGTTGCCAATTGGGATTGATTCCCGAAACAACAACTCGTTCCCTTTTTAACGGACTGCGGGAAGATAAAGGCGTCTTTTGGTTTTCAAATGCCGCTTTTTTTACCTATTCCAATTTTGTTGCGCCAAAAGGAAAAATCTTGGCAAAAAATCCCGGCGGCGGAGCATCGCCTTTGATTGAATATCAATTAAATAACGAAAATAAAAAAGGAATCGTTCTCGTCTTACCTTGGAGAGTGGGACGGCTTTATTATGAATCTCCCAAAGGTTATCGGAACAATTTTGAAAAACTGCTTTCAAATTTGTTGAATCATCTTAACGGTACCGAAATACCTGCCGCCGAAACTCCTTCACAATTCGACGAAGAAGTTATCGCACTTAAACTCGCTATTCAAAATCTTTCCGAAACATTTGGCGAACAATATCCCAATGGAAAAAAATATCTCGAACAACTTGATCATATTGTTGCAGGTCAAAAAGATATTGTTGCACTAAATCAACTTCGCCGTGAAGCGTTGCTCGCCAATCCGTTACTGGATTTCGACCGTCTGCTTCTTATTCGGCGCGGAGAAAAACAACTTGGTTTGCCTTGGAATTATACGGCAAATTCAAATATTTCAAAAACAGGATACGAAAATCAACTTGCCGTTCTTTCCAATTGGAAAACAACTCCCAATCTTACTTCGCTTCTTGAACCTTCCAATGGTCGATTTATCGGCGATGTTGATCTTCACTTCGACGCAAACCGTATTCTTTTTTCAATGGTTAGTGAACAAAATTTGTGGCGAATATTCGAAATGAAAATTGACGGAACCGGATTACACGAACTTCCGTTGATTCCTGATGCTGATGTTGATAATTACGATGCTTGTTATTTACCGGATGACCGGATTGTGTTTTGTTCGACGGCGTGTTTTTCCGGTGTTCCCTGCGTGAACGGTATGGCGGCGGTCTGTAACCTTTATCGGCTTGAACACAACGGCGATATCCGCCAACTAACTTATGAACAAGATCAGGATTGGTGCCCGACACTTCTCAATAACGGACGTTTATTATATCTCCGATGGGAATATACCGATATTCCTCATGCTTTTTCGCGCATTCTTTTTCACGCCAATCCCGATGGAACCGATCAGCGTGAATATTACGGAAGCGGTTCCTATTATCCGAACTCAATGTTTTTTGCCAAATCAATTCCCAATCATCCGACAAAATTTGTTGCCATTGTTGGCGGACATCATGATTTGCCGCGAATTGGTGATCTTGTTCTTTTTGATCCGGCATTGGGACGCAGTGAAACAGAAGGAGCCGTTCAACAAATTCCCGGTCGGAATAAACAAGTTGAACCGGTGTTGCTTGATTTTGTCAATGTTCAAACGTTTCCGAAATTTCTGCATCCTTATCCGTTGAACGAAAATTATTTTATCGTTTCGGCAAAACCAAGTCCGCAAAAACCTTGGGGAATTTATCTTGTTGATGTGTTCGATAACATGGTTCTGATTCACGAAGAACCCAATTACGCCATGCTCGAACCAATTCCTGTACGTAAAACACCGCGTCCGCCGATGATTCCCGACCGAATCAATCCTGAACGTCAAGATGCCGATGTTTTCATTACAGATATTTACAACGGTAAAGGGTTGAAGGGTGTTTTGCCCGGAACCATTAAATCGCTTCGGATTATTGGTTATCAATTTTCGTATCAACAAATGGGCGCCGAGCCATATAGTGTTGGTCTGGATGGTCCTTGGGACCCTCGTCAAATTATTGGAACAGTTCCTGTTCACGAAGACGGTTCTGTTTCATTTAAAGTTCCGGCGTATTTACCTTTTGCGATTCAACCATTGGATGACAAAGGTAAAGCAGTTCAGTTGATGCGAAGTTGGATTACAGCAATGCCCGGCGAAACTGTTTCTTGTATCGGTTGCCATGAATCGCAAAATACTGTAACACCGTCCAAAAAAACGAAAGCAGCAGAAATGTTGCCTCCCGAAATAACTCCGTGGTATGGTCCACGCCGCGGTTTTTCGTTTGTTCGGGAAGTACAACCGGTTCTCGATAAATATTGTATCAGTTGTCATCATGCGGACAATAAAGAGAATATCGCATCATTTCAGGATTTGCCGCCGAAACCGCTTCTTGAAAATACAAATTACATTAATATTAAATCGCGTTTTTCTTCGTCTTATTATGAACTTCGCCGTTTTGTTCGGACACCAACAAAAGAATCGGACATGAAAGTTCTTTTGCCTTGGGAATTTCATGCGGATACAACACGGCTTGTCCAACTGTTACAGGCGGGACATTACGATGTTGAGTTGGATCGTGAAGCGTGGGACAGGTTGATTACGTGGATTGATCTGAGTGCGCCGTTTCACGGTAATTGGCGCGACATTATAATGGGCGATAATCCCGAACAAGTCAAAAAACAATTTGACCGAAGACATGAAATGCGGCGGCGTTACGCTAAAACCGACTCCTTGCTGGACGACAATCCGCATCAAGAATATGCACGGGCCGTTTTGACCAATCCCTTACCTGCTGTTGTTCCGACAGTGATTCCGTCAACAAATACGTCGAAAGTTGCGGCTACTCTACAAATTCCAACGTCAATTCCGGCGCAACAGGAATCGAATTTTGTTGCACAAAAAACTCCGGTCAAATTAACACTTGGCAATAATATCGAAATGGAATTGGTTCCGATTCCGCCGTTGAACGGTAACGGAAACGATAATAGTAAAACTTTTTACATGGGAATTACGGAAGTTACCAACGAACAATTTGCGCAATTTAATTCCGCTCACAACAGTCATATTGAATATGGTGATTTTATTCAGTTTAGTCCTGGTGAACGTGGTTGGCTGCTTTCCAAACCGAAACAACCGGTTGTTCGTGTTTCGTGGAATCAAGCGACGGCATTTTGTGATTGGCTTTCCAAAAAATGTAACAAATCAATTATGTTACCGACGGAACAACAATGGGAACATGCTTGTCTTGCCGGAGCAACAACACCGTTTTGGTATGGAACAACCGAAACGGATTTTTCACTGTTTGCGAATCTCTCTGATTTTTCTCATCAAGCGATAGATCCGTTTGGTTGGTCAGACCGCCGGACAACTCTTCCCGCATGGCGTCCGGCGGAAACTCGTTTCAATGACTACAATCGTGTTTCCGCTCCGGTTGGTAGTTATCAACCGAATTGCTGGGGATTGTACGATATGCACGGCAATGTTTCCGAATGGACACGCAGCAGCAGGCAAAACCGAAAAACTGTTTGCGGCGGTTCATGGTATGATGTTCCCAAACGGAGCCAAGCAAACTTTCGACAATATTATCGCCCGGAACAACAAGTATTCGATGTTGGTTTTCGTGTTATTTTGGAAATAAATTAAGTAATTGTAATGATATTTTCGGTAATACTCTGATTATTTCGGAATTAGAGGAATAATCTGTTCGCAGATAACGCGGGGCTTTGGGAGTGTGAAGTTTCTAATCCGGCGGTTGTTCGCTTGACCGCCGGTTATGTACTCACTCCCCTATCAGAATTCACCCCTAGCAGAATTAAAAAGGAAAAATAAAATCGTTACGGAATAATTCCAAAATAATCAGCAAATTTTCAAGTACAAGAAATATTACTCTGATTTTTATTGATTTTTATTTTTTATTGCCGACAATTTTTTTAATAGAATAACCTTTTGAGATTCGGTTCTGATAGGCGACAAGCAGTTCGGCGATAACACCCATTGAAAGAATCTGACCGCCAAAAAGTAATGCCGCAACACCGTAAAGAACAGCCGGTCGTGTTCCGATATTCACCGGTTTATCAAGTCCAAAACAGGCAAGTCCTTCAAATTCAAGACGGGAAATTCCCCAAATTACAGCAAGATACGTTAATAAAAAAATTCCAATTCCCATAGCAATAAGTCCAACAGTTCCCATAAGATGTTGGGGACGTTGACCGTAACTGGTTAAAAACCAAACCGTGAATAAATCAAGAAATCCCTTAATAAATCGAGTAAAACCGTATTTTGATTGTCCGAATTGCCGAGTGCGGTGAGCAACCGCTTTTTCACCAACACGATAACCGCGTGCCGACGCCAAAACCGGAACAAAACGGTGTAACTCTCCATACAACATAATTTCATCAAAAATTTCACGCCGATAACATTTCATACCGCAATTATGATCGTGTAACTTAACACCAGTCATGCCGCTAACCATTGCATTGAAAAACCGTGAAGGAATTACTTTGTGCCATGGATCATGCCGAACTTTTTTCCAACCGCTAATCACCTCAAGACCAGACTCTATCATTGTAATAAATTCTGGAATTTCATGCGGATCATCTTGAAGGTCTGCATCCATTGTCAGAACAATTTCACCTTGTGCTGTTTCAAACCCCGCATTCAACGCCGCTGCTTTACCGAAATTACGGCGAAACCGGATTCCGCAAATCCGAGCATCTTGTGTTGCCAATCGTTCCACAACCTCCCAACTGTGATCTTTGGAACCGTCATCAATAAAAATGATTTCCAATTCATAATGATTCGCTTCCGCAACTTCACAAATTTCCTGATAAAGTTGCGGCAAACTTTCTTCCTCGTTATAAACCGGTATAACAATAGAAAGATACATAGGATTCATGTTCTCCTGTTACTAGAAATCTTGTTGTTAAAAATCTTGTAGTTAGAAATCTTGTGATTAAAAGTCCATACGTTTAACTTCGATTCCAGGTAAGGCGGTAAGTTTAGCGGTCATTTCGTCGGCTTTCTCCGTACCGCCAACAAATTCAACCAGAATTAAACCGTTTGGCGCACAAATATTATCCATCGCTTCGTGCAAACCAAGACGGGTTCGGATACTACAACCGTATTCACGGAACACCGCTTGAACCTCGCCGGAATTTTGGGCAAAACTCGTTACATTAACACCGAAAATAATTCGTTGGGACATCGTGTTCACTCCTAAAATAAAAAGGAAAAAGAAATTGTTAATAATCGGAACATTACGATTTGTTCCAATTGATCGGGTTGAACGGGCTAATTTTTTTTTTTTTCTAATTGTTTCGGAAATTTTTTATGGTACTCAATTTTTTCCGTACACGAAAAGTATAAAAGTTTTGTAATTCTATACGGTTTGCAGTAAAAGTTCAAGTGTGATTGGGCGTATGTTCTGAAATTTTGTTCAGGCACATCCAGAGGGCAGCCATTCGGACAGCAACACCGTTGGTAACTTGGTCGAGAATAGCGGACTGGGGACCGTCGGCAACTTCCGGTGTTACTTCAAGACCGCGATTGATTGGTCCCGGAGCAATAATTAAAACACTTGGTTTTGCTTTTGCCAAACGGACAACATCCATTCCGTAAAGATGAGCATATTCTCGTGTGGACGGAAAAGGACGGACAACCTGGCGTTCAAACTGAATCCGTAACAAATTGAAAACATCAACCCGATCCAAAATTTTATCGAGTGAATATGAAATTTCAACGCCGACATTTTCCCATTGTTTTGAGACTAAAGTTGAGGGACCGCACAAAATTACGTGGGCGCCGAGTGTTTTAAGTCCCCAGATATTGGAACGTGCGGTTCGGCTGTGGGCAATATCGCCAACAAGAGCAACCGTTAAACCGGCAATCTTTCCGAAACGCCGACGAATTGTCATTATATCGAGAAGAGCTTGTGTGGGGTGTTCGTGGGGACCATCACCGGCATTGAGAACATGTCCGCGAATATTTTCCGACAACAGTTTTGCTGAACCCGGACAAGAATGACGGACAATAACTGCATCTACTTGCATTGCTTCGATATTTTTAACCGTATCGATAATTGTTTCGCCTTTGGACAAACTGCTTGTGGAAGCGGAAAAATCAATAACATCAGCACCAAGACGACGTGCAGCGAGTGCAAAACTTGTTTTGGTTCGGGTTGAATTTTCGAAAAACAGATTGACGCAAGTTTTTCCGGCAAGGAGCGGGATTTTGCGATCACCTTGTGTCAAAACGGTACGAAACCGTTCCGCCTGATCAAGCAATAACATCATTTCTTGAGCGTCAAGTTCTTCAAGTCCAAGCAAATGCCGCCGTTTCCATGCGGCAGGTATTTTCCCCCAATTTTGTATGTTTGTCATAACCTATATGATTTTACAATTAATTATCTTACTTAATATGATTGATAACGGTTTCGATGTTCTGTTCTACCAGATCGGCAAAAGCGACACCCTATCACCGGTTAATAGTATATCATTATTCTCCGGTCAATGTAAAGTAATTGTCTATTTTGGTCCGCAGATTGCGCAGATTTACGCAGATTTTCGTCCAGTGATTCGTCCAGCGATTTTCGCAGAGATTCGATCTTCGCGGATTTTCAAGGATTATTTTTTGAGAGTAGGAAATAACGAAACAAACAAACAAACAAAGGAAGAATAGACAAAAAAATAGAGAAAATGTAATATATTAGTGGAATAATTGTAGATCACAACCATAGTAGCCCTGAAAGGGCGTCTGTATTCTAGCCTTGTTACGTCAATTAGAGAAAAAAATTAGTGGAACATAAAAGGATAAACAATATGTATCATATTCATAAAATGATCGAGTCAATTATTATGAACCCTGATTTATGTGAAAGTACAGGTATAACCAATGATCTTATCAATGAGCTATATCAAGAAGGATCTGTAAATGTTTTAGTTCCATTGTTAGAAAGTGATGATATAAGGATACTTCGTGCTGCGATATGGATTGTATCGGAATTAGGTCAAAAATCGAAATCTCTTCAACCATATCTTTTTAAATTATTAAAGAATAATGATTTGTATATACGTTATTATGCTCTTGATACTATCCAATCTTGTGCATTGTATAACGATAATCAAATTCAATCTGAACTTATCGAATTGTTACACGATCCTAGCAATGTAATACGTAACAAAGTACGCTCTATTCTGTCTTTATATAATGATGATTATTCAACAAGATTAAAATAAAAATTTACGTAATATATACTCAATTTTGTTATCAATTGGTTGTTTTTTTGAATGTTTGAAATTTGTAGTGGTCCCGATTTAAGGTAACTGTCTATTTTATTAACGACCACATAATTGAAATCGTCCGCAGATGACGCAGATT
>JAITIZ010000516.1 GCA_031279215.1 Planctomycetaceae bacterium | reverse complement strand
ACAGAAAATAATTAGCACAACATTTCGGTAAACAACTTGAAAGTTTCGCTACAGATTGTTCAAATTTAGATACAGGGTTATTCGTATCCTTGTTACAATTCTTTGACATTGCTCGGTCTCCTTAAGTTAAAAGGGGAATTGAAAGGAGTAAAACGATAAACGATAACTTACACAAATTACAACAAAATCGAAAGACCTATTTTTTGGAAAGGGCAGTTAGTATCTTATCCCAAATATTTCAAGCACTTATCGAAACAATTTAGATTTGTTTTTTGTAAAATGTTTATTTTCAATAGGTTACGGCGAAATCTATAACTACTCACCTTCAAAAAGTAAGCAACCTGTCGGTAAAAAATTATCTACCTTTTGAGTTTTCGACCATTGTTTATCGGCATGAACGGTAATTATTATTTTTTCGCAACATTTTTTTTGTTTTGCAATTTTTCCGGTACTGTTTTACTCCGAACTTCATCAAACGATAATTGCGGACGATAATTCGGTTCATTGCGGAATTTTGCGTGTAATCGTCCCCAATAGGATGGATGAAATTGACAGTTCACATCAAGCCAATTTGTGATCGTTAATTTTTCCGCTTCAGAAAGTTTCAACTCAACCAGTTCGGCATGAGCGTTAACCAGATTATCGGTGTAACGGTTAACAGTAAGATTGTTAAGCGTGGTTTGCTTCCAATTACAAACCAACGCCGCCAACGGACTCGATAACGCTCCGGTTTGATAAGGAGGAATATATTCAATTCCATTCATTGCAGCATCTTCATCCCGATGATTACGGTTACCGAGCAATTGCCGTTCCGATTTCGCAAGCCGAATAAGCGAATTGTACGATAAACTAAATGTTTCTTGAGATTCACCGCGTAAATCAAGTTCGGCTTTTGTTTCTTCGGCTCCATGACACGTTACGCAATGTTTATCGAGAATCGGTTGAATTTGCCGATCATAATCGAACACAATCCGTGCTTCCGCTTGCGTTGGTTGCGGAGCGGGAATCGAGGCATTTCGTAACATTCCTTTCGGAACGGTAACAGTTTGCGTTGGTGTCATATTGGGTGTTTCGTGACAACCAATACAACTCCGTGTTTCACCAGGGTTGTAATTGACGTAAGTCCGTTCCGTTTGAATTGCACAATAATTCTTGTCAAGAGCCTGAAAATAAATTGCTTTTCCCGCCGGAACAAGAAAATGAGCACTGCCGTCATCTTCAACCGGAACAATTCCATGCTGAACTTTCACGCTTAACATTCCGTTACCCAAAGCACTATGAGCATGAGTTGTTCCGGCATGGTCATCACCGTAATTCTTTCGTGCTGTCCAGGGACGCGGTAATTGTTCAAGAATCCGAATGTATTTCACCTCACCGCGTTTGACATTTTCCATACCGACATAAATATCTGTTACGATACATCGTGCAAGTCCCTGAGCGGCAAGTTCCGCATCCGCCGGAATACCGGAAATTTGTTGCTCCGGCTTGTTACGAGAAACAACCGGATACGGTTGCCAAAGCGATACAGTCGGGTCTTTGAGCAATATTGTTTCACGCCCCAAAGCGTCAATCATCGCAAGCGCATAACCCGCCGGTTCAGACCATTCAAAACCCTTCGGTTTATACGCAACAAGAAATAGTTCGGCAGAAAGCGGATACGGATTGCGAAATAAACGTCCCGGTTTGCCGGTAAATTCGTGAATCCAATCGCCTTTTTCGTTCTTGAAATGAAAACCGTTATGATGAAACGCCGCCACATCATTCGTAATATAGTGCATGGCATCAATACTTCGAATATTTTTTGTTGTATCCACCAGAATAATTGTTCCAACCGCATTATTGGGACAACAATGAGACGCTCCAAGCATAACAATTTTATTGGGTTCATTGGGAACAGCCCGTGCCTGAATCATTGTTTCGGGAAATGAAATAGAATTACCATAAACTTCAGCAGAGCCGGAACCGTCTGGATTCATACTCCAGAGCGATTTCGCATTACCGGCAGATTTATCAACATATTCCCAACGGTGATACAAAATTCGTCCATCAGCAAGAATCGTTGGAGTTGCTTCACTCAGTGCGCTGTGAGTTAACGGCCGTAAACCGGAACCGTCCGCATTCATTCTGTATAAATTCTTCACCGTAAAAATATCGTCGGAATCACAAAGAACACTGAATTGACATCGTGTTGTTGCAAAAACAATTCCGCCGTCAGGCAGATAACATGGTTCCATGTCATCGGTTCCGTGATGATAACCGCGACGATATTTCTGAACGAGTTCGGCTTCGTTTAGTTCTGGAAACGTTAATTGCCGTAAACCGGAACCATCAATACCAACTTCATAAATCCGATAACCGTCATCAGAACCTTTTTTGAAATCGAAAACAATTTTTTGGGCATCGTACGATAAATCAAACCAACCGACAACACCGTTTTTTGTCAATTCCGGTACAATTTCACGAACATGACCTGTTTTCAGATTCAAAACGCAAAGACCGCCGCCAGGCATCCAACGGCTATTAACATATTCCGTGTAAATATGATTACCGGTGTACGTTAATCGGCGAATAAATAAAATCTCTTCAATTCCGCGATCAAGTAATTTTTTTGCGGAATCGGCATGAAATTGGAGAGCAACTTCCGTAACAGCCGGAACTTTGGGAACTGGCGGCGCAGACGGAGTTTTGGGATAATTTTTCGTATATTCTTCGGTGCCGGGAAAAGGAACCGGAGTGTTACGAATTTGAAATGTTACGGTTCCGCGACCGGAACCGCTGTCAAGACCAACTTTAGTTTCCAACCGTTTATATTTTCCGTCAAGTTTGAATTGAATTATTGACGGAGCATGTGCCCAAAATCCAAACTTAAAGGATTCGCCGGCTATCGTCAACGGTTTCCCTTGATGATTTTGATCGACAAATAATTTTCCCCAACCGACTTGAGTTGTAACAGGTTTTAATTCTGTCAGCCGAAAAGATTGACCGTTAATGCCGTACAATATTGGTTCTGCCCAAACCGCCTGATCGCTGTCGTAAGAATCGCCGCCGTAACCGGCAACCAAATAAAGATCATCGGCTCCATTCAAATCAACCCGAAGCGTTTGTGCTTTCATTTCGGGAATGATCAATTTTGTTTCAACCAGCTTAAACTCGTCGGCAATAATAGTACTAAAACCTAAAATTACAAAAATGAGTGTTACTAAAATAGGTAACATTGTTGACCTCCTTCTAAACAGACTTCTAAACAGATAATTTTCAATTTTACATTAACTTCTAATTATTTCAAAATCAGGCTTGACTGACTTCGGCGGAACATGGGATAAAAGACATGAAAAAAAACCCTCCTTGGCTTCTTGTAATCATGAAATCCAGAATCACCAAAGGAGAGTTTTATAGCAAAATCAACAAAGAGAATAACAGAATCGCCGGTAAACTGCAAGAGCAATTAAAGAAAAAAATGGCAACATTCAAAAAAATTTCCTAGTGTTCCCATTGCTGGTAGTTAAATATGGTTAAAAAATTTTTCGGGTGATTTCGGCATTTTGTAGTCTATTGTTCAGGTGAATTATCCCGAGGTAGGTGATGTTTTGCCGAAATATCACGTCGGCAATAGCCGATTTGCCCCTGTTTCGGGACAATAATTTGTGTTGCCGAGCGGTTTGGGGAATCCGGTTGCCAGCCGAAAATCGGGGCAAAGTTGCCTATCGGCAACGCAACTGTGGGTAAAAGCCCTTCGGCGAAAGACTTTCATCTACGACTTTCACCTACGACTTTCACCTACGGTTGCCTATCTTTTGTTTACCTAAATTTAATACACCAGCCTGTGAACACTAGAAATTTTGTTATAAATTAGAGAATTTTCTTAGTTCC
>JAITIZ010000477.1 GCA_031279215.1 Planctomycetaceae bacterium | reverse complement strand
ATCTTTAGGCTTGCGCCCTTTCAGGGCTTAATTTCAAAGGTGAAACCATTACGTAGGGCGATTGCCCTACGCTAATGCCGATTGCCCTTTCAGGGCGAATTTGCGGACAATTTTTTAACCGGTTCCAAAAAACGATGGTTGTGATCATTTTTTCCATAAACCATGCCAAGTCTTAAAATGATCACATCCATCACAGGACTTTGTAACGCCTCACGTTCCACAAAAATTTTTTCATAGTCGTCGGCAAAATCTGTTTCCAATTTACCGCGATAGGGATAAAAAATATCTCGTAACGGCGATTGCTCATTGAGCGGCATTGCCATAACAGGAGCATTGGACAATTGACATAATACCTCGTAGGCCTTGTAAACATCCATACTGGACAGAATAAGAACACGTCTTTTTTTACCTTGCAACGCCTGTTCTAAAATATTGATTTGATGTTGAAACAGAGCAATCGTATGGATAATTACATCCGGTTCGGCCATTTCCAAGACCCTGCCGAGATCGTCAATATTGTTGCAATTACCTTGAAGCTGCCTGTACTGAATATTTGTTGCAATACTTCTGTGAAACAAAATAACATCATGACCGGACTGTGTTAATTGTTCCGCCGTAACATGTCCAATAAAATTCGTACCGCCAATAATAAGAATTTTCATACGTTTCCAACCTCATTGCAATTAAATTAGTTACGATTGATCGGAAAGATTTTTTTCCATTCGGGCGAAAAAGTAAGTCCGGTTTGAATAAAAGCGTGGTTACGGTTCCAATTGGCAAATGATGATTGATAACAATGTTTGCAAGAATCAGGTTCATTTTCCGTGTTGTTAATTATTGTTCTGAAATATTGATAAGACGGATGATTCCATATCTCTTCAAAATCTTTACACTCGTCAATATGAAAAAATTTAATCGGAGTTGACATACAAGGTCGAACAAAACCGTCAGAACCAATAAACAAATCACGCCATGCCGTGTAACATGGTTTGTGGCTGCGCGATCCTGACGGGTCTTCGCCTTGTACATGCGGCAACTTGATACGAATATTCAACTCCGACGCAACCTTAATCGATTCTTCAAATATCTGCTTGACCTCGTCCATTCGACCATACAATATTTCCGTTTCCATTTCATTATTAAACGCAGTCAAAAAAACAACTTTGACTTCCTCAATTCCCAACTCTCCCGTCAACCTGATAAGTGCAGGAATCTCACGAAAATTACTGCGCATCGCCGTAAAAACAAAATTTATGTACGGAATCTTTGTACTGCGCTTTATTCGTTCCTGCACAATATTTTTCAGACTGTTAATAACATTGTAAAAACTTTTACCGCGTATCGAATCATTGGTTACCGCAACAGCTCCATCAAGACTAACCGCCATCACATCAACCTTACAATCAAATATTGCATTAAATAATTGAAGTTCGGAAAGTTTTTGACCATTCGTGCAAAAATATTTTCGTACCGAATATTGATTAAGCCGCTCTAAAATTTTTATAAATTCAGGATGCATTGTCGGTTCGCCCCAACCCATCAATGTTACCTCTTCTATCGTATTTAAGATACCGGCAAATTTATCAATCCACTCCGTATTAAATATTGTTGCAGAAAAATCGGCATCGTTACGTCCGCACATTTTGCATCGTAAATTACATACGTTAGTCAACTCAAAAACAAGACGTTTCGGACACGATTTGAGATAAATCACTCCATGTTCTATTTCCTCTGAGTTAGAAACCGAATTTTTATATTGCTGCTCCGTCAATTGAACATTGAAATCAAAAAGATCTTTTGTTTTAGCCCGAATTGCTTGAAGAGTTCCCACATTACTCATCTCAAAACCTTTATATTTATCTGCATCATTGTTCGTTTGACATATTACCAAAATTCGTAACCTACCGAAATTATCAAAGACCATCGAAATATACTCTGACCTGTTATCAATTGGTTATTTTAAGAACACAAACGTCCCGTCTGCTCTGCATAGAACTACAGTTATTGCGGGCGAGACACCCGCGTTCCTACAAAAGACCAATTCGTTACCGTTCAAAGTATATAACCAACATTACAACCCCGCCGAATTTGATATTGCCGCCTGATAATCAGCCATCCATTTTCTAAGAGCAACAGTAGCGGCATTACGGATCTCCATTGATTTATCGTTCACTAAATGTTTAATTGTTTCAATCGCTTCCTTTGTTAAAATCGTTGACAACGCCGAAAGTGCCGCACAACGAACATTGGCTTCATTATCCGTCTCTGCCAGTTCAATTAACCGCTTTATAAATTGAGTACTCAAACCGGTCGCCAATGCAGCAAGACATGCCGAAAATCGGCGAACAGGAATTGGTGAAAAAAGATCATCACGAATTACTGTTAACGTATTCGGATCAATAAGGTAAACATAATGTCCTATTGTTTTAGCAGATTCCGTAGTCATTTGATTGATCCGCGAAGTAAATGTTTCAATATGAAATTCGGGAGTTGTTTCATAAATTGCCTTTCGGATTTCCATTTCCCGCCGGTTGATTAACTGTTCCAATTGCGTACTCAATTCTTTAACATCCCGCAATTTAAGAATACGAAATATTGTTGCCGCAGTTTCGGCGTCGGAATTGTTGACGAAATCGAGTAACATTGCGTTGACATCATCCCCAACCAAACGCTGCACCGCAACTGCCGCCGCACGACGCGATTCAACCGACGGTCTTTCAAAAAAGAAACGATAAAGTTCAATCATCTGATATTTGGGAAAACTACTTGCCTGTAACAGTTGAACAGCACAAGGCTCCAAGTCCTGAACCAATTCCGGTAAATTAGGATTTCTCGGCTTCAACCAGGCAAAAGACCGAAACCGTTTCAATGCATCCTGAAATTCCGCCGCCGGATTGACACCAACAAATTCCAACATTTTACGCACAAAAAACGGATCAGATCGCGCTGTTAAAATTTCGTCAATCACTGCGGGACTGTCAGGATCGCTAAAATAACTGAGTAACAACCGAATATAACTTCCGTGTTGACCATTGAGAAGCAATTCGGATACCCGTTTTCCTGCGGCAGAACGATGATCGTTTGCCAAAGTCATCATTGTTGCAAAATCCTTTTTTGTAATAATCAAAAGGCTTTGCAATAATTCGTCAATCCCGTGAACCGCATAACGTTTAATCGGAGCATCCAATTGTTCAACAAACCATTCGCGGCGTTTGTCGAAGTTCCGGCGTTCCTGTTCTGAAGCGTTGAGCAGATCAGTATAAAATAATTCCGTAAGTTGAAGAACCATTGTCCTTGATTCTTGTGCACGTTTTTCATTGGAACTTTCCAAATTCACAAGAATTGACGGAAGTGTTTCATAAAGTTTTTGCTCCAGAATAACGGTTGCTGCTGCTTCATGGAGGACATCGTCTCCATTCCGAAATGCGGTGTCCGTCAAACGGAAAAGACGATCCCGCTGCAAAGATTTCGTCTGTAACCAATAAGCTTTGTCCTGAATAAAACACCTAAACAGAACTAAATACAACTCCGTATCTTTCCTAAGATAAAGACAATCAAAAGAAAGTGTACGGATACGATCAACCGGATGACCAAGCAATTTAATAAGAATTTCATTGGATGCCGGATTAGGTGATTTACCAAGAAATTTAATTGTTTTTTCCTGAAATATCGTCGTCATGGAAATCTAATAGACCTGAAGTAAATAAAATCGGTCAAACTCCTCCTAATAATATCAAATATCTCAATAATATCAAGATGATAATCTAATAGTAATTTCATAAATAAAAAAATACCTGATTATTTCATAATATTTCAGTGGATTTTTTATTTTATTTGTTGTTTTCAACATAGTGACTGAAGTAACAATCAAAAGGCAGGCGGTGTTTCGCCGAAATGTCATACCAGTTGGTTTGTAATTTCCATTCGCAAGAATTTACATAATCTGCGGACTAAAAATTCACCGGATTTTATTTCGGAAAATTCCGTAACGCAACAGCCATGAGTAATTTGATTCGATTGAGTTGATTGACTTCGGTTGAACCGGGATCATAGTCGATTGTTGTGATATTCACTTTATCGTAACGCGAGCGTAACTCTTTCAAAACACCTTTCCCTGTAACATGATTCGGCAGGCAGCCGAATGGTTGAACACAAACGATATTGGGAACATCCTGTTCAATGAGTTCGGCCATTTCGGCGGTTAGAAGCCATCCTTCACCGGTGTGATTACATGTGGAAACAATTGGTTCGGCTAACTGAATGAGGTGCCGGATTGTTTCCATTGGTGTAAACCGGCGGCTTTTTTTGAGAATATTTCGTACTTTATTTCGTTGATGTTCGATCAGCCAGACGCCGACAGAACTTTTTAACCCTGCAAAAAAGGGAACATGCGAATATTGTTTCCGTTGTTTATCTGAAGTCAAACAGTATAACATAAAGTCAAGAATATTCGGAACAACAACTTCTCCGCCTTCCTGTTCAATTAGGGAAATTAAATGGTTATTGGCACCGGGGTGATATTTGACGAGAATTTCCCCGACAATTCCCACACGCGGGCGTGTTCGGAATCCGGTCAGCTCGATAACATCGAAATCATGAACAATTTGAGTAACAAAATCCATCATACGATGTTTTTTATTATGAAGTATTTCTTTCCGTAACCGATTGATCCATGTTTCAACCAACACGTTAACAGACCCCTGAACTGTTTCATAAGGACGGCAACTGTTGGAAAGTGTCAGCAACAGATCACCATACAAAAAGGCGAGAAACATTTTTTTCAACATCTTGAAATTGACGTTAATACCTTTAGTGTTACCGTTGGCAATATCAACACTGAACGGAATAATTGGTACATGATGAAATCCTGCTTTGGTAACGGCAATTTTTAGAAAGGTTGCGTAGTTTGTTGAACGGCAACCGCCGCATGTTTGTGAAATCATTAAGGCGGTTTTATTGGGGTCATATTTCCCTGATTTCATTGCTTGAATTAGTTGCCCGACAACAACGATAGCAGGATAACAGACATCATTGTTGACGTACCGTAAACCTTCTTCAACAGCTCCGCGATCAACTTCGGGCAATACTTCAAAACGATAACCGTGATTCTCGAAAACCGCCTGCAATAATGCAAAATGAAGAGGAGCCATCTGCGGACAAAGAATTGTCCGAATTTCTTTATCTTGTGTGTTAAATTCAGGTGTTCGGTGTGGTTGCTTAATAACCGGAGGATCAATAAGAATCGGCATAAACTTAAATAAATTTCGTAATTATTCAATGGAATTTTGATTTGAATCGCCGGGTAATCAAAAGGTAGGTAACCTTTCGCCGTCTGCTCGCCTTACCTGACGCAGAGTTGACGTAAGTCTTTACTACAAAAAAATTTATAAAAACATATAAGCGGCTGTTCACTGACCCGTTCGCTTTTTAAAACGGCGTTGTTCACCGGGGATAGGAATTGATTGATGTTAAAGTGTTGATTATAAATAGGTTATGACTAATTTTAATATAAAATTGTATCGGAAATCTCCTTTTGGAGTGTTTATAAATTTCGTTACGACGTGGTGTTTTAGGTATTAGTAACAGATGATTTTGATGTACTGCCGGGGTCTTAAACCGGGCATAATTATCATCATTGAAATCGAAAGGGAATTTATCATAGTAAAAAATGTCGGTGTTTTCAAGAGGCTTCCCGATGGTTAGGGACAGACAATTTTGAATCATTCTTTTCAGCAGTCTGTTAGGAAAAACTTGAGAAATAAAAGCCATTTTTAGTAAAAATTTTTTTGGAGTTTTTTGGTTTTTTTACCAATTTTTTCTTGTTTTTTTTCGATTTAAATGTAAACTGATTATGTGAATAAAAGTGATAAATGTTGATAGAATAGATTTTTGATCTTTGACAATTAGGTAATAAACTATAATTATAGGGAACTTCTAAAAACCTTGTTTCTCAAATATTGCATCCTTAAAAATAAAGGCTTGAGAATATTTTTTGGGTCAAAAGATTGGGTTTTTAGAAGTTCCTATTAGATTTTATTTCAAAAGATCATATTTTTTCTTCCGATAAGTTGCTATCTTTACATAATCATGTAGTTTCTGCGATTTCTCGACATATCAGAGTAATCATTGAGGCTTGTGTATTAACTTTTAGTAAAAGGATCATTCCTATTGAATTATTACTTGAAGCATATCGGGCTGGTTTGTATCCGTTTGGCTGGGATTTTGAAGATAACTCTCTTTACTGTTTAAATCCGTACCATTAATGAACATGCTTATTGGGAGGGCTTTAAAATAAAATCAAGCGAAAATCTAAAGTCTATGTTTTTGTTTAATAAATTGAAATGATTTAAAATCACCGGTACGATAATAGAATTGGGGACAATTTTTAGGAAGTGCTACAAGAAATGAAGCGAATTATCGTTTCTATAATATTCAAAAAACGACAAACTTGTTCAGAAATTGCGTTTTGCGCATACCTGTACTTGTTCAATAAATGTTCTAATCCCGTCAAGTACCCCTTGATGTCAAAAAAAGGGTTATTTTTTACCAAGTAGTTCCGTGTGCACACAACGACCATTCTTATATTTTTGTACAATTATCATTGTTTTTTGTGGTACGTTTGATAAAGTTGTTTGTTCCGGCAGGAATTTCGGGACGGTTGAATTTAGCTCACTCAAAACCGTTACCTGAAACATGTTGGTAAAACTGAAACAAAAATAAAACTTCATCTTGAATTTCTCGAAGGTCGGCTATATCTGCCAATCATTGTATGGAGCGAGCTTAATTTATCTTGCCAGCCGGATTATCAATGATCAATCTGCGATCACAGTATGCGCAAAACGCAATTTTTGAACAATTTTGGCGTTTTTTGAGTATTACCGAATCAATTATTCGCTTCATTTCTTATAGCATCTCCAAAAAAATATCCCCAATTCTATTATCGTACCAGTAATTTTAAGTCATTTCTAATCTTATGGACAAGCGCAAACTTACAGAAAAAACACTCTGGAACTTCGGATTAATCATTATTCTTTTCCGATTTTTCACATCGTTTCCAAATAATTCCATCACAATAATTATCATATGAAGGTATAGCGTAATCCATAACAAGCCGATAAATATTTTTATCATACGATACAGGTACCTGCATTATACGCATGTGGTTAGAATAGAGACAACAGCGTACTTTAAGATAACAACTTTTTTTAATGGGAATTTGAGGATAGAAGAGTTGGTTACTTGTTATTATTTCATATTTTCCGTACAGCTTCTTCCCAATAGCTTTTTTTTTCAGACCAATTATTTCAGAAGAATCATGAAATGTTTCATTGAGCATCATATATTGGGTTGGTTCAATTAGTGTACAATTTCCATTCTTATGAAAAATTAATCGAGTTTTTTCCCAATTTCTCATATCAAAGTTTACTAATGGTCCAGGGTATGGGTATTCGATTTTCCACTCTCCAATGAATTGATCTATATTAACTTCTTCGACATCGTATAAATTCCAACGTGTAAAAGACAATATCGTCGAAACATCAATCATATTAAAAATAAAAACTAAAAAAGCACAAATAGTGAAAAGAAACATACTAATAAATGTCCAAACAAGTATTTGTAACTTTTGAGCTGGCATTTGATTTATCATTTTTTTACCAAATAAAAATGATATTACCATTTTACCCAAATTAAATAATTTTACTGAAAACATTTCTGTAGATGTTATAGTAAAAAATAACAATTATTCATTGTAAAAATATATGAAGGATAACAACAAATTACCACTCACCATAGGGAAAACCATAATCATAATCGTAAGGTTGATAAGGAGTAGGTTCATCAACACCGATTGTTTCTGTCCATTCAAATGATTGGTCTAATACTGTTCCCCAAGAATCATATCCAATTCCATAGCAAAAAGATTTCCATCCTGCTCGATTAAAAACTTTATATTGAATAGTAGCAGTACGATTAATTCCATCTACTTGAATTACTTTCCATGTATATGTAAAAGAGCCAATAGCTCCTTTCATCTGATCTGCTTCTGTAGCAAAAATTGTTCGACCAAACAGAAAATAACCTAAGTCACCTGAAGCATCATATACTTGTTTTGCTTCTCCCCATATCCACTCATTATCTTTTGATGCTACCAAATCAAATCCAACACCATCAAGGTGTGGCCAAGATGTTAAATTGGAATCAGTATCTAAGTTAATTTTATTTCTTATAGACTCTCGTACACTTTCAAAAACAGAGTGTGTACTAAGTGCATTTGACATTTTACTACCATTTGGATAGTATTGATTACCATTATGAGTGCCCCAAAACCACCCCCAATACGCTTCTCGCGGAGTTATTGTTATATTATCTCTTGGAACGAAAGTAGAACCTGTAGTATCACCCGGTGCAGGGGTATGTGCGGTTTGAGTAGAACTAAAGAAGAATATCACTCCAAGAAGTGCAATGATTGGAAATATTGCTAGTTCCCCATTGGGATCAATTCCATTCGTTGGATCATCATGAATATACAGATAATTATGCAACGACAAAGGATCATTTATATTCCCGAAAAACGGATCAAGTCGATTGAATCGACCTGTTGCCGGATCATAATATCTTGCACGTAAAT
Source organism: Planctomycetaceae bacterium (assembly GCA_031279215.1). GTDB lineage: Bacteria > Planctomycetota > Planctomycetia > Pirellulales > Thermoguttaceae > WRKP01. The sequence continues at coordinate 441 of JAITIZ010000477.1, read as the reverse complement.
ACTGTTGCCCAATTTTTGAATCGAATTGTTCGCCGCTGTACAAGAATTCAGTTAGTGCAACAGATGTGTCGAAACCAATTGCGTTACCGTAAGCGTCGAAGGCGTAGAGTTCGGCGATTGCACCAGTAAGATCAGTTAAAACTCTGGTGCTACCGTGACCGTCGAATGTGAAGTAAAGTTCTTGTTCGGTGCCGTTTTTAACAGTGATCTGGGCGATTTTGTTACGTCCGATAATGTAGGTTATGTTCGCTTAGCCCAAATTTTTACGTATTATAACGATTTTAACTGGACAAAGATGTCCCTATTATCGATATAGTTATTGTTTATTACCTAATTGTCAAAGATCAAAAATCAGTTCTATCAATATCTTCCTATCCTTTTTTATTCTCGTACTTAATATATCTTGAAGTCGAAACAAATCAAGACAGTAAAACTGAAAAA
>JAITIZ010000421.1 GCA_031279215.1 Planctomycetaceae bacterium | reverse complement strand
TAGAACGTGAATATTCTCCACTATCCGTTCTCAACTTTCCACTACAGAGTGCCCCCCCCCCCCTGGTTTGCCCATTTTAACATTGGGATTTTCGCAAAAAATCCTGCAAAAATCCCGACCAAACACATTACTACATTTTTCATTGTCAGACTCCTTATTTTATAAGGTTTCATTAAAATCATTGCGATTCGTTTGTTACCAAACAAGCAACAAAAAAAGCAAACCGCAACCAGAATAATTTACACAGTTTAATCAAAGATGTTCAAACCGTCAATTAGAGTCTTCGTCTTTTTCTGGATATTTTTCAAAATATTTTAAAAATTTCTAGTGTTCACAGGTTGGTGTGTTGATTTAGGTAAACTAAAGGTAACGTTTCGGCGAAAATATTGCCTACCTTTGAATTATTGCTTTTTCGGCGGTTTCACACAAAGATTTCACGGATAGATTACGAAATTCCCAATCGTGACGGGATTAAAGTATAAAGAAGTCGTTTCTTAACGTGTGAAGTATAGGAACGAAAGGGATATTAGAGATATTGGGGAATTTTGTTTTACGCAATAATTTTATGATCATTTTTATTCTCTTTATTTTCCAGCCGGAAAATACAAGATTCCAATCGCCGAATGATTTCATTTTGCTGAAGGTCCGTCCATGATCTTTTTTCAAGAAATAAATAAGATAGATATTGAAGCCCTTCCAAAAGAACAAGCGTTTGATCAAAAATCTGAACCATAAATAACTCATCATCAGAAAGTGACCGAATGTTTTGATAAGCATTCAACCCAAGTGTCCATAACATATTATTCGATACGGTTGCAGAACCAAGAAGCGACGCAATATCCAATGAAACATTGTCAACCGTAACTTCCTTGAAATCAATCATTCCATAAACCCCATTGTCATCAAAACAAATGTGCCGCCATAAAGCATTGCCAATAACCGGCTGAACCGGAACCACAAGCCAGGAAGCATGAGTCAATAGAAATAAACAACGTTCACTCAATGGAAGTATCTGACTCAAAAATGTTAACCCCAACTTCGCTAACCGCGCCTCCTCAAGCGTAGAAGGATTGGAACGACTCGCCAATAATACCTGATTAAGTTGACTAAAACGCTTAGTAACCCAACTTTTCCAATGAGCTAATTGTAATTGAAGATGTGAAGAAGTAGAAACAGGCGGACCAGGTAACGGAAAACCAGAAACCGCAAGATGGAATTGAGCAAGCGCCATCATTGCCGCAATAACCCGAAATCGTTTTTGATCAAAACTCTCCGCCCCCACATCAAAAGAATCAAACCAAGGTAATAATTCCCAATAAGAATCGTCAAATTCCACATATCCCTTGTGCTGCCCCGTCTCCAATGGAAGAGGAACAAACTCAATCCCTTCATACGCCGCCGTCCATAATACCGCTTGAATAAATTGTAACTGTTCACGGCTTGGTTTGTTCGCACGCCACCGACGTAAACAAAATAACTCTTTAGAAGATTCAACCCGCCAATGTTGGCATAAACCAAGAGATGACGACGGATCAAGAGGAAATAAATCTTCCGACCGAAAATCTTTGGGATAAGCGGAGAGAACATGTTCGATTATTTGCCCCATTATCATGTTGTGGTGATCCGTTTTATAAGTAATCCGTTAAAACAAAAGTATTCGAAAAAGTACTTCGAATGAATTGACGTTAAAGGTTCCTCCAAAATCGTAATCGGATTATAACAACTTCAAAGGAAATCTTTTTTATTTTTTTCATAAAATCCCCCAAAAATTACTAAATATTAAAGTAAGTTACGTCAATTGTAAAACATAAATCATTTGTAAAACTTAAATCACCTCCGAAAGATAGGACAACAGCAAAAAATGATCCTCATTCATAATCGAGTTGGTTTGGGATAATTTTAACAAAATTCAGGATTCAGGATTCAAAATTCGGGATTCAAAATTCGGATTTTAAGTTTGGGATTTTAAGTTTGGAATTTCGAGATTTTGAAATTCTCCGTTGTTCGTGAAAAAAAATCACAAATTCCGGCATATTTTCTCCCATAGCAATTGAGACCCTGTTGACGGTTTGGGGATTTCTGGTAAAGTTTGCAAAAAGTTTTTCTAATATTTTTTCGGTTGCCGTTTGGTCCGGCTCTGAAAAAATTTTTACCAACAATAGACCAACCCAACTTTTTACCGTTTCCGAAACGTTGCCCTGGTTATTGTTTAATCATAATCACACAGTGTTGGCAATGTGCCGAAGGATGCGGTTCGAAATCAGAAAGAGAGTAAATTGACAATGTCTTACCCCCATACTCCTGTCTCTGTTCAGGAATTAATTGATGCCGGAGTCCATTTTGGTCATCGTGCCAGTATGTGGAACCCCAAAATGCGTCCTTATGTTTATGGACGCCGGAAATTGATTCACATTATTGATGTTCGGGAAACAGTTCGCGGTATTTTGCGTGCTAAAAAATATCTTCGTCAGGTTGCCGCTCAAGGAAGTTTGGTTCTTTTCGTCGGAACCAAACGGCAAGCCACTGAAACCATTAAAAATGAGTCCATACGTTGCGGAATGCCATACGTTGCAGAACGTTGGCTCGGCGGAACTCTGACCAACTTCACAACCATTCGAAGCCGACTCTCCCGACTCAAAGAACTTGAAGAAATTCTTGGCGGAGAACAGCTGCTCACCTATTCCAAAAAAATGCAGTCCTCGCTGCAACGGGAATATCGTAAAATGTTTCGGAACCTCAACGGTATTCGCGAAATGAACCGTTTTCCCGAAGCAATGGTAATTGTTGATCCGAAAAAAGAAAAAAATGCCGTTAAAGAAGCACAAAAACTCGGAATTGTAACAGTATCGTTAATTGATACGGATTCCGACCCGGACGAAATCGATTTGGCAATTCCCGGTAATGATGACTCTATCCGATCAATCGAAATAATTATGCATTGTCTTGCCGATGCGATTTTGGAAGGTCTGCACGATGCCGGTATTCAATCAGAAATTGCCGGAAGATAAACCGGAAAATGGAAAACGGAATTTTTTGACCTTTTATGGTAAAGTATTCAAAGTCTTTGTCGTTATAAAGTAAAAAGTAATTGTTTCCGTTTGTTAATTGTGCTAATTGTGTTGCGGTAATATGACGGTGTTAATTTTACCGATATTCCTGTTTTGAACCATATTTCCTGAAAAATATTTCCTGAAAAATATTTCCTAAAAAATGTTTCTTGAAATATGTTTTGTTTTTAATTCTCAAATTTAATATTTTTAATCCTCTCAACAAACAATGGACATATCAGCTTCTCAGGTTAAGGCGTTTCGTGACAAGACGGGATTGCCGATGATGGATTGCAAAAGAGCACTTGTCGAAGCCAATGGCGATGAAGAAAAGGCTCTCGAAATACTTCGTAAAGCCGGAGCCAAAACAATGGCCGGACGTACAGACCGCGAAACAGAATGTGGTCGAATAGCAATTTTCACCAATACAAAACAACACGTTTCGGCAATGGTCGAACTCCTTTGTGAAAGTGCTCCGGTTGCCAACACCGAAGAATTTATTCTTCTGGTCAACGGTTTAGCGGAACAACTCGCATCAGGCCCCGGTGCCAAAACTACCGACGAACTTCTCGCTCAACCATTTCCGGGGAAATCGGGTGTTACGCTCAAACAGTTTTACGATGATTTAGTCAACAAAATCCGTGAAGTGTTCCGGCTTACGCGGATTGTTCGGGTCGAAGGTTTATGCGGTGCCTATGTTCACCACAACGCCGCTGTCGGTGTCCTGCTTCCCATTGAAGGAACAAATATTGATCTTGGTAAAGATATTAGTATGCATGTTGCTTCGATGCGTCCGCAGGCTCTGAGTGAAAAAGACCTCGATCCTGCTGTCGTCGAAAAAGAACGCCAAATCGTGATCGAACAAGTTAAAACACAAAACGCCAATAAACCTAATAATATCATCGACAAAATTGTTGATGGTAAAATGAAATCCTACTTCGCCGAACACACCTTACTCGGTCAACCGTTTGTTAAAGATCCATCAAAAACTGTTGCGCAAGTTTGCGGCGAAGGTAAAATCAAAATTAAAGAAATAATACATTGGGTTTTAGGACACTAAAATTCATAATTGTCTATTTAAAATTGATACGATAGATACCTTATTGCCGGCTGCTCCTTCGGGACGGTTACCGAATCGTTACAAAGTAACTGTTGTTACAACCCGCAAACAAAAAATCATGTAACTAAAAATATCAATCAAATGACCGTATAAAGTATATATTTTATTTGAAACAGAAAATTACTTTACAAGGAGGATTTCAAATGATTCGTAACATGTTTATTTTTGTTTCTTTAATGGTTCTGTTGTCATGGTCTTCGGAGTTGTTTGCGCAACTGCACGGAACAACAACCTCATGGGGGAACGGAACACGAACAACCTTCAGCGACGGAACCAGTGCGGTTACTTCGCCTTGGGGCAACGGAACACGAACACAATTCTACAATTCTAACGGTTCATCCGGCGGAAGTGCAACCACTTCATCTTGGGGCAGCGGAACGCGAACACAGTTCTACAATTCCAACGGTTCATTCGGCGAAAGTGCAACCACTTCATCTTGGGGCAGCGGAACACGAACACTGTTTCATAATTCCAATGGTTCACTCGGCGGAAGTGCCAATACTTCATCTTGGGGAAATGGAACACGAACACAGTTCTATAATTCCAATGGTTCACTCGGCGGAAGTGCCAATACTTCATCTTGGGGTAATGGAACACGAACACAGTTCCACAACTCCAATGGTTCATTCGGCGGAACAACAAACATTAACAAAATACAAACAACATGGGGTAAGTAATGATTGAATGCGTGTAATTGTCTATTTCAATAGTCCGCAGATTTTCGTAGATTATTGCTGATTATTTTAGAAAAGTTTGTCATTATTCAATGCGGTTGATCGATTTGTAACCGTTTGGTTTACAAGCGTTTGGTTTGTAACAACTCGGTTTGCAATAGTTCGGTTCGTAACCTTTCGGCTTGATCGAAACGCCCCAACTTTTCAAGAGATAATGCCGCTTCACGTAATGCCTCAACCACAAGCAGTGTGTTTTCCGAATAAAGAATAGGAATTCGCATCCAAGCAAGTACCGCAGTTTCGTGATCGCCAACCATTCGGGCAGCCCGACCAAATAGAAATAACGGTCCAGCTCGATAAGGTTCTTCTGGAATTTGATCCAAGATATGACGTAACGGTATTAATGCAGTTGGGTTCTTCAATGTCGGTATTCGCTGTTTCCAACACAATGCCGCCGCCAACAAAGCAACCTGATGTTGAAATATTGATTCTTGATCTTGTGCTTTTTTCGTGGTCTCCAATTTCTTTTCCAAATTACGAAGTAATTGATAACCACGCGATTGTTTTGCAGGATCAAGACTTACGGAGAGTATTGCGGCGGCGAGAAGTGTTGCTGCAAGACCGGGGGATTGGGTTTGCAACGGATCAAGCCAATTTTCTGCGGTTTTTTCACGTAAACCCATTCCCATTGCCGTTCCCGTCGGCACAAACCAAGGTAACGGAATCCACTCAAGCGGCGGAAACGGCTCAACCCGACAAAGCAAAAAATATTCCTGAACCGCCCGCTCACTCTCGCCTCGCACAAGACAACAACGAATAATCTGAACCGTAAGCCGTTTCCAATCATTATCTTTATCTTTTTGATTTTGCCTTGCCGCATACAACTCTCTTGCCGCACTGTACAATTCCAATGCCGCCTCATAATTTTTTCGGGCAAAAGCAACATCGCCTTCTGAAATCTCTGCCGACCTGGAAATTCCGGTAACAAAGAAAAAAAAGAATAAAACATAGAAAATTATTGATTGTTTCATGTTGTTGCGGTTGTTTCTGTTGCTGCTGTTTTTTTCCGTCCGATAAATAGATAGTACGGCATTTTGAAAAAAGGATTGGGGAACCAAGGAATACGTGTCAGGCGTTCTTCAAACAAAATAGGTTCAAATTTTCGGTGCAGATAAGGAACATGGTCAGGAGACGGGAACACATTATCATAAGCAAACCAATTCGTCCAAAACATTCGTTTCAGCCAACTATGTTTGACATGCCCCGAAACCGGATATTTTCTTGAAACATAAAAATCCACCACGCCAATTCGTCCGCCGGGTTTCAGAACATTCCACGCATGATCTATTGCAGCAAACCAATCAGGAATCATCGTCAATGAATAAGAAAATGTTACCGCATCAACCGAACCTTCCGTAGGAATAAATGTTGTTGCATCGGCTTCGGCAGTTTCGATATTTTTCCAACCGCTCTCATGAATCCGCCGATCCGCAACTTCAAGAAGTGAACCCGCAAGATCAACAACATAAACTTTATTCAGTTGATCAATTGCATCACCAAAAAAATGTAAATTTGAACCCGTTCCGCCTCCCATATCCATCCAAACCGTATTGGTAAAAGGTTCCGATTCGAGCATTTTCTGCCAAAGCTCTTCACGACCGCGCAACAAACGACGCCGGAAATCATCATAATCTGCTGCCTGACCACTGTAAAAATGGTTCATCCGTTCCGCATGGTTTTGCCCACGAATCGGACAAATCACCATGTGATAAAGAACTCGTAAATCTCCCAAAATTCCCATAAAATTATTTTCTCGTAACTATTTTTCTTGTATTTGCTTTTCCTGAATAAAAGTGATAAATTTAATAACATTTATCACTCGCCGCTTATTATATATTTTTAACAAGATAAATCAATAAATCATTCTATAACCTGTTGAGGAAATATTTTTTACCATGTATATACTCTAATCCTGTTATAAATTGGCAGTTTTTTGTAATCATTCCGTAGAGTGAACATTTCACCAAGAATTTTTAATTCAGGATGAACGGTACACATTTTCATGTATATTCATTGTACTTTCATTGTACTTTAAAATTCAGTTTTATAAGAACAAAATTTTTGAGTCTTTGTATTTGAAATCCTGTCAATTCTGTTTATCCTGCCAAAAAGTGTTATTTTTAACAGTGAGAAGTATATCAACACTGGTCTTGTCAATTGTTAAAAATATGATATTCTGTAAACCTATTTTAATGACGTAAACAAGTTTGTTTTTTTAATTTTGTTGATACTCATGCGACATGTTATTTCTGCTCTTGTTCAGAATGTGCCGGGAGTTTTGTCCCATATTTCTGGAATGCTTGCTTCACGCGGGTATAATATTGATAGTTTGGCGGTTGGTGAAACCGAAAATAGTCAATTGTCCCGAATGACTTATGTTGTTGTTGGCGACGCAAAAGTTCGGGAACAAGTTCTCAAGCAACTCCGTAAAATTGTAACAGTAGTACGTGCCGAAGACCTTACCGATAAAAATCATGTTGAACGTGATTTGATGCTTATTAAGGTTGAAGCCTTGCCCGGTTCGCGAAGTAAAATTCTCGAAATGGTCAATATTTTTCGTGCAAAAGTAGTTGATGTCAGCGATACGTCCATGATGATCGAAGTTTCCGGTAATGAATCAAAACTCGCAAGTTTTGTCGATACAATGCGCCCGTTTGGGATTATTGAATTGGTTCGCAGCGGAGTCATCGCGATGCCGAGAGGTTAAACAGTTTTCCGCGTAACTGTCTATTGAAATCGTCCGCAGATGATGCAGATTTTCGCAGATTTTTAACAATTATTTTTTGTGAATGACACAACAAATACACTTATTGAAACAACCGAAAAGAGAACAGCAGGGACACATGGGGATTCGATTCGATTCAAAAAACTCCTTCAAAATAATTTGCGAAAATCTGCGTCATCTGCGGACGATGTGAATGATATAGGAGGTATTTGAACGCGTCATAAAATAGACTGTTACTTTTCCGCCGGTTAGAAGAATCCTTTTATCATTATACTCATCACACTTGACAATTCGGTTTTCGTTTTTTGGTAAGATCAACAGATTTTAGCAAGATAAAACAGAATCGATAGGATTTTAAATAAAAGATACAAAAAATTCTGCTCTTATTAAAACTGAATTTTAAAGTACAATGAGTATAGTAACAATATAAACTATTAGTACAATAAAAAGTACAATAAAACTGTTGAATACTATGAAATATTTAATTACTGGAGGAGCCGGATTTATTGGTTCCAATCTTGCGCGATATGTTTTGGATCAGGGTCATGAGGTTGTTGTTCTTGACAACTTTGCTACTGGGAAGCGCGAAAATCTAACAGAAATTCAAGATCGGATTACACTTATTGAGGGTGATATTCGGAATCGTGAAACGGTTGATGAAGCGTTACGGGGTTGTGTTGCGGTATTTCACGAAGGGGCTCTTGGTTCGGTGCCGCGAAGTGTTGCGGATCCGGTAACTTCGCACGACGTGAATGTCAACGGGACGCTCACTATTCTTGAAGCATCGCGCGCGGCTGGAGTAAAACGTATTGTGTTTGCGGCATCCAGTTCGGCTTACGGCGAACAACCGGAATCGCCCAAAATAGAAACAATGCCGCCGCTTCCAATAAGTCCGTATGCCGCAAGTAAAACCGCTTGCGAAGCCTATTTACAAGCCTATGCTGCTGCTTATGGAATGGAAACTGTTTCGTTACGTTATTTCAATGTGTTCGGACCGCGTCAAGACCCTTTTGGTGCTTACGCTGCTGTGATTCCGGCGTTTGTCAGTAAAATACTGAGAAATGAAAAACCGCAGGTTTTTGGTGATGGCGAACAAACTCGCGACTTTTGTTACATTGAAAACGTTTGTTACGCCAACTGGCTTGCGGTACACGCTCCGGCAGAAAACTGTAATGGGAGACCTCTTAATATTGCCTGCCATTCCGCGGTTTCCCTAAATCAAATTCTGGAAAAACTGAAATCTCTGATGAAAAGTAATATTGAAGCTGAATACAGTTCAGTACGAGCAGGTGATGTTCGGCATTCGCTGGCAGACATTTCGCTTGCTCAAAAAATGATCGGTTATAAACCGCTTGTATATTTCGATGAAGGTCTTGAACGAGCAATTGATTGGTACACAACACATTTACACTAAATTGGGTAACTGTCTATTTTGACATTTTTGTTTTAATTTTTTTAACACGAAATTACACGAAAGTTGTTTTAGATAATTTTCGTGTTTTTCGTTATTTCGTGTGTTTCGTGATCTCAAAAAAGCAAAAATTCCACTGATAGATTACCAGAGATTTTATTTCTATATGACATTACTATTGCGGTATTATTGCGGTTTGCCGGAAGTTTCTGAAACGGAAACAGAAATACAACCTATTGCAAATTCTTGTTTTGAAACGAAAAAAGCCCGAATATTGTATTCACCGTGTATTGTTTTGGGAATAGGTAAATCAAGAGAAAATGAACCGTTTGAAAGTACCGTATCATATTGTAACACTGTCCGGTAATTTGAACGGAAATATTCTTTATTATTCGACTGACGCGTATTCTCATCAATTCGAAATTCATTACGCAATGAAGAAATCATCGGCAAACGGTAAAAGACAGGAACTAATTCAATATTTACCGTACCATTTTGTTCGGAAAATGAAGGTTCCAGAAAACCTTCCAGATGTAATTGTTCGCCTGCTTTGATGCGTGAGGAACAATTCAATCGGATTTTTTGAGGCACCGGAAGCCGAAGTAACGGATCCCCAAAAAGATGGAACATCGCAACATGATCCGCAATTTGATCATTAAGTTGTTTCGGAAACGGATCGAATGTTTTAGCCATTGTTTCCAAAATTTTCCGAACAGATTGATTTTGTCCGATATTTTTTGATCCGATTTTTTTTGATCCGTTTTTTTCCGGTTCCGGTTGGATTGATTCTGCGGCGGTTGTTTTTGTTGGCAACAATGCCTGTTGTTTGGCATACCGGAGCAACGACCCGAATGTTAAATAGTTGTTTGGTTGTTGGTTATTGATTGGACGCTTGTTTGGCGGGTTGTTTTGTTGTTCAACAATTTCATTTTGTGTAATTTTATTTGGTACAATTTCGTTCTGTTTTTTGAGGTATTCCTGTAAAATTTCTATTCCAAGAACACTCATTCCATAAGGCATTGTGGTTCGTGATGCCGCCAGAACAGCAACAGGTCCTCTCGGTTGCTGTATCAATTTTTCTGCCAGCGAATACGGTTCAAGATCCAAAACCCCGCCGTAACAACAAAATAAAAAAGCAATAGGAAATGATTTTTGACAATGAAGTTGCGGAAAATCATTGGTGCTAAGAGTTATCAGAGAACCAAGCGGAGTTACAAACGGGTCAAGCATTTGCGGATGTCCATGTCCAAAATAAGCCCAAAAAAGCGGACTTCGGTTTATCGTTTCAAATAGTTCCTTTTGATAGTCTGCGGGAGCAGGGCAAAACGGACTTTTCCAACTGGCATGTAACAACATAATTTCATACGATTCGGGAATTGTTTCTGTTAAGAGGTAACGAGTTGCGGATTCGATCACACGGTCAAGTAACGGCGAAAAATGACTAATTCCGGCAACGATTTGAAGTTGCCGATACTGGATTCCGGCGGTGATTTCTGTTTCGTAACGGATTGTTTTTTGAATTTGCGAATCAAGTTCTGCGGCGGAGTTGGCGGCAAACCGACCAATCGCAATATCCGGTACGCCGTCATTATTCAGATCAGTATACCAATCATCAGAAGCAAGCGAAGACTCTTTGCCAAAATGCTGAACAACCCGACATGGAATTTGCGGCGATGGGATCGGTTCTTTTCCAACCAAAACAACCGCCGAAACAGAAACCTGTTCCGTAAACAACTGAATCCGGTTTTTTATATTCTGTGCAGTAAATGGTTCACTAAGAAGATGTACCGTATAACCTTGAGAACTCCGATATTTGATCCAAGGTTCCAATGACCGGTAAAACGCTTGAGGACAAACAATAACAACATGTTCCGACGCACCGACAAAACCCGTTAAAATCGTTAAAACAATTAAAAAAAATAGAATGATAATAAAAAATCGTTTCATTTTAATAATAGATTCACAAATAAACTATTTAGTAGGGAACTTCTAAAAACATCAGGAACGCAGTCGTCTCGACTGCACATTGCCTATAAAAAGTGCAGGCGAGACGCCTGCGTTCCTAAAAAAATGAGTTTTTAGAAGTTCCCAGTAGTGA
>JAITIZ010000419.1 GCA_031279215.1 Planctomycetaceae bacterium | reverse complement strand
TTCCAGAATAAAGAACAAATTTTTACTTATGCCGTCAAGTTGGCAACAGGTAATCTTAATGCCATGGTTGAAAAGATTCTTGATCGCAAGGAATGGACTTCGTTGGAAAAAATTGTACGTAAAAATCGTCATCCAGAATTCCTTCCCAATCATTTCCGGCGTTTTGCAACTGAAATGAACTTTGTTCATCGTCTATTTCAGACATCGAATGTCCACTTCCACATGCCAACGCATCTGATACAACGAAATAATCTCTTCTTGAAGATAGATTTTTTTATCCTTGAGTGTTGTTATCAGCGTACACACTTCATCCCGTTGTCCGGCACAATGAATGATGTACGAAATTTCACGTAATTCCAATGTTTCAGGAATAGCGGCATACTCTTCCTCCAACATCCAATCGGGACGCATTGTTGTGTGTACAAATATCAACTCCCGCCGCCAACAGTAACGCAATCACCAGGTACGAACAAAAACCACGATCCCCAACCACAATATCGCCTGGTTGTAACGAATTAAACATCTCACGAAACAACGTGGTTTCGCTGGTTCCTTTACCGCTATACGCTTTATAGTTCGCCTTCAACACGACGGCGGTTAAAAGCGATACGATAAAGCAAATACGGATCATCGGAAATCCGAGACCCGGTTGTTGAGAATCGGGTTGGGGATAGTGGACTTGATTTTCGGGCGTGTCGGGCATGGTCACCGCCGCACCATCAACCAGTTTCACTCGCTCCAAACGACCATTTTTTACAAATGAAAATTGCTCTTGACTGTTTTTTTGTTTTTTGTGATAATCCGTTTGTTTGTTGGTGATCTTATTTATTGAATTTTTGCATGGAGGTATTAATTGTGACTAAAGGAAAACGATTAGGGCGTGGACTTGAAGCCTTGTTGGGGCGTGTTGGTGGTGGTGAGCAAGAATCGGAACAACCGGAAGTTTATTCTTCTGCTCCTTCAACTTCCGGTTCTGAAGTTGAAGCCGATTGGATGTTGCAACAGCGTTTGGCATCGCAAACACCTCATTCCATTGACATAATGCTTATCGACCGAAATCCCTACCAACCCCGTCAAGAATTTGACGAAACAGAACTCGAACAACTTGCTCAAAGTTTAATCATTCACGGTTTACTCCAACCGATTGTAGTACGAAAAGCCGGAGAACGTTTTCAGATTATTGCTGGTGAACGCCGGTTTCGTGCGGCAATGAGAGCCGGTTGGAATGAAGTTCCTGTTCATTGTCTTAATGTTGGCGACCGGGAAATGATCGAACTTGCGTTAACGGAAAATATTCAACGTAAAGATCTTAACGCAATTGAAAAAGCTATTTCGTTTGCGAATTATCTGGAGGCATACGGTGGAACCCATGAGGAATTAGCCAAACGTCTTGAACTTGACCGGTCAACAGTTACCAATTTGCTTCGGCTTCTCGATTTGCCGCAACAATTGCAGGATGCTGTTCGGAAAGAAAAATTAACACAAGGTCATGTACGGGCATTACTTCCGCTTGAGGAATGGGAACAGATTGAAACCGCTGAACGGATTCAGTCGGAATCATGGAGTGTTCGTGAGACGGAACGTTATGTTCGTGAGTTGATTGAAGGCACTCAATCCAACAACTCGCAAAATACTTGGCAAATCGTCGATCAAAACGGCAACAAACAACCCGTCAACCGACCAAGTACACAACAAAGTGAACAAGTCATACAACTCGAACAAGAACTTCGTGAACGGTTTGGCGGAGTGCAGGTCAAATTAACACAATCCAATGAAAAAGGTAAAGGAAAATTAGTCATTTCATTTGCCAATCACGCCGAGTTTGAACAAATTTATGCAGTTATTTGCCGGAATTATCAAAACAATAAAACGGCAACAGCATAAATTTTTCACCACAAAAATAAAGAAACTGATTATTTCTATGCCGGTTTGGGGCGAAAGGAAACCATGTTCCTCAAGAATGGTTTCCGTGTTGTTTCAGTCCTTGTTCGACAAATTCCTATTGAGATAAGTCTAACTAATGAACCTTGTTCATCGTCTGTTTCAGACATCGAATGTCCACTTCAACGTGCCAACGCATCTGATACAACGAAATAATCTCTTCTTGAAGATAGATTTTTTGTAATATATCAGTGGAATTTTTGTGTGAAACACCGAAAAAGCAATAATTCAAAGGTAGGCAATGTTTAATGTTTTGCCGAAGGGCTTTTACCTACGGCTTTCACCTACGCTTGCCTACCTTCCGAAAACGTAATGGCAATATAAAAATAACCAATTAATAACACGATTGAGTATATGTTACGAAAAATCAAATTGATGACTGCACGAAGTATAAAACTGAATTTTAACGTGTGATGAATATATTGAGTATATTATGTTATTTTCAATCAGTTAATTTTGTTCCGTTATGAGCATTGGGGTTGTTACGGAGACGTCTTTGTTTGTAATCGGGCCAAAGCGGGCATGATAAATCAATCCAACATTTAATCGCCCGCTCTTCGTCTTGGGAAAGTGTAACATTTTTGTGATTTTCATCTTTGAGAATAGACCAGATTCGGCTTTTGACTGTTCCAAAAGTATAAGGTTCCGCTTGGGTCGGAATTGCCTGATAACCCCAATGAAAAT
>JAITIZ010000415.1 GCA_031279215.1 Planctomycetaceae bacterium | reverse complement strand
TCACTACTGGGAACTTCTAAAAACTCATTTTTTTAGGAACGCAGGCGTCTCGCCTGCACTTTTTATAGGCAATGTGCAGTCGAGACGACTGCGTTCCTGATGTTTTTAGAAGTTCCCTAGGGCAATTATTCCGCAAAATTTTTGTTTTTTGCTCTTAACCGTGAGAGTAGTTGAGAATTGATAGTGGAGAGTGGATAGTGGATAGTGTTGCAAGCGGATTTTAGCCGGAATGGTTATAAACACTGTCCACTCTCCACTCAATAACCTGTATAATTCACTCTTTACGCCGATGGTTCAAATTGTTATGATTCTTTGATTTTTCTTACAACATGTATTTTGTATGTAATTATTCAATAATGATCTTATCGTTGTGAATATTTTGCCCATGCCTCTCCCGAAAACAACATCGCAAAAAAAAAACAGAATTATTGTGATAATAGCGGTTTATGTGTTATTATTGAGTGGTTGCGGTACGACGAAGTGGAGCGATACCGGCCGAACCGGAACTGAGCAACTCCTGATCAGTAATGCCATCGATAACGCTGTTGGAAAAATCGATTTTACTCCAATTGGTGACAAATATGTTTTTCTCAAAACGGACGCAATCAACGAAGCCACCGATTACAAATATTTGGCAATGGCACTTCGCCAACAAATGGCTGCGTGTGGCGGGGTGATTTGCGATAAGGAAGAAGATGCTGATTATATTGTAGAGATTCGGGTTGGTGCGATTGGGACTGACCGTGATGACATGTTGATTGGTGTTCCGGCGTTAACATTTCCTTCAATTCCCGGAACGGGGTTTACTGCCGGCACAATTCCCGAAATTCCTTTTATTAAACGTACCAAACAACGCGGTATTGCCAAAATTGCGGTGTTTGCCTACAACAAACGTACAGGTCGTCCGCTTTGGGCATCCGGTAATAAACAGAGTGAAAGCCAAGCCCGTAATCTTTGGTTTGCCGGTACAGGTCCTCTCACTCGCGGAACAATTTATGATGAAACTACTTTTGCCGGTCATCGCGTACCGGAATTTTTGGAAAGTAAAAGAGATCGTTATCTCAAATCATTTGCTGACCGTGCCATTATTTTCCATGAATTACAAAATGAACCGACTTTGAAGAATAGATACGAAAAAAAAGTTACTCAAACAGATAAAACAAACAAAACAATTATTTCCACTCCTGAAATTCCGCGATATTCTGCTGTTACACCGACAACCTTACCCGCAACTTCGCCTGTAACTTCACCCGCAACCGTTTTACCAATCTTCCAGCCGCCCAATTCCAACCCAATC
Organism: Planctomycetaceae bacterium; assembly: GCA_031279215.1. Classification (GTDB taxonomy): domain Bacteria; phylum Planctomycetota; class Planctomycetia; order Pirellulales; family Thermoguttaceae; genus WRKP01. The sequence continues at coordinate 7,254 of JAITIZ010000415.1, read as the reverse complement.
AATCAATCAACAGAATTATTAACCTTACCGACACCGGTAATCCAATAAGTTCAAGGTTGGTTGTTAAAGCATACTACAAATAATTACAAAAAATATCCGCAAGACCAATTAGGACTTGTGCAGATACTTTGGGCAAACAACAGACTGTTAAAAGAATATTCGCCGGCAAAATCCTCCGATTAAAATTGCCATCATACCGAAAACAATTACCGACACAAAAAATGGAGCCGAGGTTAATAATTCTTTATTTCGTTCTTTGAGTAATTCGATTTTCTCTTCGAGTTGCATTCCTTGTACTTCCGGTCTTGGTGCGCCTTGAGCCTGAAGTACCTGATTGAGTGCCGCTTCATAAGTAACCGGTATTCCGCCTAAAATGTTACCGATAAACGCATGAAGTTGACGATCACCGCAAGTGTCCCCCGAACAGCCCGCCCCATGTTTTTCAACCATCTCAACATGTAACTCCGCCAATTTTTTTATCACGTCATCACTCGGTTTCCACATCCCTTTACGTACAATATCCAAAAGAATCGCCGTCATATCTTGTAACGCATACGGATTTTTTTCTTCAAAATATTCCTTTAATTTCAAGTTGTGTTTGTCCTCAATATAAACAGCGTTCATTTCATCCCAAAGCGATTGATCAATCGACGACGGTTGCACCACATTCCAACCGCGCATATTTCGCATCGGTTCCACCAAATTCGCAGCACCAGCCGCTCCTTCACGCTGCAAGCCGGCAATGTATTTCGGATTCCAGATTGACGACCGCGCTTCCTCACGAATCGCCTGTGTTGCCGTAACAGCCCGCGCTGAAGTCGGATTCCGCATGTCACTAAACCAAATTTTCGGATCAGTTCCCGTTTTTTCACGAATCGCTAACGCTAATGTGTTAAATTCGTACACGTGATCAAGTGTCAACGGTCCCCAAGTATTTGAAGACATGGATTGGATCATCATATCCGTTCCTTTAAGTTGTGATTCGAAAAGACCACGAACCGGTACTCCCCAAACTTTGCTGCTTCGGTACATCCCGCCCATGTTACTAATATACCGGTCGGCAATTCGTCCGCCTGAACCGTCTTCAGCACGGTCCACTGTTCCCTGAATTCCCGTACCGTAACTGCCGGTCGGTGAACCGAAAATCCGTGCCGTCGAATATTCACGCGCTTCGGCTGGAGCAATTCCTTCCTTTTTCAAATCTTCTTCAGTTTGTAACGAATTTTCTTTAACGTAATTCGGATATTTTTCGTCCGGTAATTCTGCAACCATCCGTACCGCTTTGTCAAGCAATTCTATACGTCCAACCGCCGCGTCACGGAATTGTCCCGAAGTTTGCGCAACAATATCAATTCGCGGCCGACCCAACTCCTCCGACGGAATTACTTCCACATCAAACACAATATTCCTGCTGTCACGCCGCGGTTTCAAACCCATTAAATACAACGCCTGAGCAAGAACCACCCCTCGTGTACGAATATATTCGCCGCCCCAAAATGTACACGCAACACGGCGAGGCCAACGATCCGGATTTTGTGCGCGAAATTCTGTAATAATATTTTCCGTCAACCGAACACCGACTTTATACGATTCTGGTGTTGGTGTTTGTTCCAGATTAACCGAAGCCATATTGCGTCCGGTTGGAGCGGAATCGGGATTGAAAATCACATCGCCGCCCGATGACGGCGGAACGTAACCGCCGCCAAGAGCATTGATAATTCCTTCCAATTCAAATGGTATGGAATCAAATAAATTGTTTGCATGAAATAAACTTGCTTCAATAAGCGCAACATACGGATCGGCAGATTCTTCCCGTTTTTTCGGCGCACCGGTGATCTCTCCCCACCGTGATTGTCCGCCGCCCATCATTCCGCCCATTCCTATTCCGCCGCTCATTCCGCTTGGCATTCCGCCCCCCATTCCACTCGGCATACCGCCTGGCATTGTTCCCATACCGGTTGGCATTTCCCCAATGACACCCTCTTTAGGAACGGTTGGGACAGTTGAGATAATTGGAACATGATTCATTCCGCTTGGTGTTTTTCCCATGCCGCCTTCCTGAATGGCACGACGCATCGCCTCCGGCATTTCACCTCCGTCAGGCATACGGAAGTTTCTGTTTCGATTTTCATTCATTTTTTTATCTTCATTTTTGTTTTCATTTTTCGGCATTTTTGTATCCTTTTCTGGAGTTTTCTCCTCCTTTGAAGTTTTCGTTTCTTTTGAAGTTTCTTCTTCTTCTTCTTCTTCTTTTTTAGGCGTATCGTCAACGATTTTACCGTTTAACACGCCCTGAACAAAATATTTCATTCCTTCGGCTTTATCGGCGGGAAGATCCGGTAGTTTACCGGATTCACGAATTTTTTCAAGTTTTTCGGTTCCCGGTTCACCCAACATTGCCGCAACCGTATCAACAATTTGCGTAACAGCCCACTCACGACCAATCACATGCAAACCATCCTGAATATTCACATCCGCAAGATGATCCAGATATTCATCAAGTTGCTCAATATCTTTTTGCGACAATAAAGATTCTTCCGGCGGATTTTCTTTGTAACCGATTTCCTTGAACATATCGTTTTTTCGTACCATTTCCGTTAATGATTTGATCAATTCCGTTTTAAGCGCATTGCCTTCAACAGTACGGAAATCATGAATTTTATCGCTCATTTGACTAATATCGCCGTAGAGTTCCGCTTTGGTGAACGGCGGAGTCAAATGTGTTACCATTACTGCGCTGGCGCGTCGTTTGGCAAGGAGTGCTTCGCCGATATTGTTAATAATGTACGGATAAATATGAGGCATATCACCGGTTAGAATCGTGGGCCAACAATAATCACTCAACACTGCTGATTTACCTTTTGTGAACTCCATAGAACCATGTGTACCGAAATGAATCATTGCGTCTGCCTTAAATCCGTGCCGAATCCAAAGATACGCACCGAGATAAGAATGAGGCGGCGGCTGGTCTGTTCCGTGAACGGCAGACATTTCATCCGTAACCACTCCTTCCCCTTCTTTCACCGTAATATTTGTACCGGAAACACCTCCGGCGTTGCTCCCATTCATTCGTGCTGCCGATGTTGTTGTAACATTTTGAGCGTTTGCGTTTGTGTTTACCGTATCAGTTCCGATATCAGCAACAATTTCAGTTTCACCGGCGGCTTCACCGGAAATAATCGCAGCACTGGGTAACGGCATCAACGCAATATTACCCAACTTAACGCGTGTTACAATTAAATACGGTTTACCGTCTTTTTGTACGGTATTTTGTTTACCGGGAACATCACCCCAGATTCGGATTAACGCTTTTCGATTTGGTTCCGGCACATCACTTTGCAGCCATGCGGCATATTCTTCGGCTGGAATGTAAACCGGATCACCTTCACGAAGATATTCTTCCCAAGAACCTTGCGCCCAGGCACCGATTGTTCGTCCTTCTTTTTGAATCAACTCAGTAAGACCTTTTGAATCGGCGGGCAAACGACCGCCGAGATCATAACCTTCGTCCTGCATCTTTTTGAGAACATTATATAAGGAATCAATTGTTTCCATACCGGCGGCACCGAGTGGTGAATGCCCCGGTGCTTTGTAATAAACAATCACAACCCGTTTATCGGCGTTTGATTTTCGTTTCAGTGTGATCCAACGATTGACTCTTCGGATAAGCATTTCGATTCGTGACGTGAGGGGCATTCTGACTGAGAGACCGTCTTCATTGGTGGAACGTGCGGCGATAGCGGTGGGTTCGATAACACCGTCGAGTTCCGGTAACACTAACGCTTGTCCTGTATAACCGCCAGTCATTGCGGTTGGTTCATTTAACCAGTTTTCCTGGGTGTCCATAATATTAACAATATTGATACACGGAATATTTTGTTCTTGCAAAAACGTAACCGTTTCGGCTCCGACCAAACTTCCCATTGGCGTAAAAAGAATGACATCCGGTTTAATTTCTTCGAGTTGCTGTTGCCCTCCCATTCCCGCTAACGCATACACCCGACAACCGCTTTCGGCAAGACGGCGGTTTATCAGATCAACCGCACCGCGTTCAAGATCATCGTAGAAATTGATAAACGCTCCGGTCAACACAACACGCGGCGCATCTTTCGGCATTTTAGGATAAGCGGCGTCGAAGCGGGCGTCGTATTCTTGTAACGTTTCATAAAGTTTTCCGTCCAGATGAAAGAATCCGCGTCGGGGGCGTTGTTTGGGTTCGGGAATGTCGGCTTTGTAACCTTTGAGTTCACGAGCAAGATAACGTAACCCGTTGCCGAGATTTTCCGCGCCGCCTGCCGAAGCGTATTGTCCGAATTTTTGTCCGATTTCTTTTGGAATATTATTGAGTTCTCTGGTGGAGTCGCGAGTTGCGGCGGACACTTGAATATAAGCGCCAAGTTTTGCGGCTTTTCGTACATTTTCAAGTTCCGCATCGGTCGGTTGCCAACCCATTCCGCGTAACATAACCAAATCGTAATTTTCAAACGGTGCGGCGGCGATTTCTTCTTTTTTGTAACGATGCACCGCAAAATTGGTTCCTTGAACCGCTTCCTGATAGCCGACCCATTCGCTGTCATATTCAGCGACAATCGCTATACGCATCGGACGAAGAAACCGATGATAAAAAGCGTAACCGCCCCAAGCCAACACACCAAGAAATACAAACGTTAAAAGTATCGAAAAATATTTTTTCATTGTTTTGTAATAAAAAAAGGGTTAAAGAAAATTATTGTTTTAAATTTAAAGGGCAAATTTCATTTTAATTTTGTAATAAAATGAAATTAAGTTTTTTTGTGAAATCACGAAACAGACAAAATAACCATACAGACGAAAATGTTGTTTTAACTCTGTTCATTGTTTCGATTGTCCATTTGGTTCTGGAAAAATACACGTTCAAACATAATAAATAAAATTGTACGTAAAAAATTACAATCGTTAATGAAATATTTTTGTTCGTTATTCATTGGTTGGTTCTTTGGATTCACTCTATTTATTTGTGTCATTTTTTTTGTAATAAACACGCGCCATATGAATATAATGAGGCGAAGGATAATATTTATTCGTAAAAGATTCCGCCATACGATAATCATCTAACGCTTTTTCATACTTGCCGCCCAACTCATATGCTGCAGCACGGCATTCATAACCGTAGTCACCGTCAGGCGTACGCCGAATAATACAATTAGCCCAATAAACTGCCGATTGAAAATTACCTTGTTCCATACGGATTTGCCACCAATCACCAGATCGGAAAATCGAATGTTGAGGCAGGAGACAATAACATAAAAAAAAGGGAATAAAAACAATAATTCCTCTAGTCAGCCATTTTGTATAAGGAATTTCCTGAAAAAAAATTGTTCGTAAAATTTGTTTTGACATAATACATACATCCTTTATACTTGAAACGCATCGAAAAAAAATTTTTTCAATATATTTTTTACCAATAATCTCGTTCTGAATAAAATATTCATAGTGATTTAATTACGTTATTTTATTTTATCTGTACTTTCTTAAAAATAATAATGCAAAATATGCGTAAAACATGGTGTTATACTATACCTGTTATTTTTATGTTTTTTTATTTTTAAACAGAAATGAATTACATGTTATTTTTCAGACTTTTCAGCCTCTCATTACGTTCATGCTCTAAGTTGTCCGCTTTATCATCAACTTGGGAAAATAATTTCATCACTTTTTTGTACTCTTCCGGCGAACCTTTCTGTTCGTATTCCTTTTTCATAAATTGGTAAAAATCATGAAAGGTTGTAAATGGACGAAATTTTCTACTATCTGTAATGATTGAATAACATAAGATTGCGTTGTATAAACGTTCAATGAGTCTCTTTTGTTGATAATCTTCAAGGTGATCAAAAGTTTCCGCAACTTCCTGATAGTAATCACAATATTTTTCGAACGATTTTGATTGATCACCAAGTTTAAAAAGCACTCTGGCAATATCAAGTCCACTGCCAATCCTTTCTGGAGCAATTGTTTGATATCGTTCCAACGCTTTTTCAAAATCACCTTGCATTTCAAAAGCTCGAGACAAACAGACTTCGCCACGTGAATAAGGTACACGTCGTCCATCACTAAGTTTTGTCGTATAACTGCTATCGGGATATCTATTGTCATAATAGATAACTCTTTTTGCCCAATAAATTGCTTGAGAAGAATTTCCTTGTGCCATAGAATCACACCATTTGTGGTGAGCGGCAGGCATGTTCCAACCCATTGGATATACTAGTAACGCCCTAATTATTAAAAAAATCACAAATACAATAAAAAGAGCAACGATGAAACATCCGCATCGAAAAAATACTCCTTTCATGTCCCATAATTTTTTTGAAACATTTTTGATTATGTAATATTCTTTTTCAAACATGGTAATTTTGTCCTTTCTTATTCATCGAAGGATATATGTTCATCGAATACATTAGTGCGTTGCTTACCGCCATACTCAAAAATAATCTCATCCGATAATGTTACGCGAAATCCCCAATGCCGAACAATTCTTACCGGAGGAGGAATCGGAACATAAGTACCGGTTTGTCCTTCGAAAATACCATTGTTACTTTTCAGAGATTTAGCATTGTCATTGTTACTATGACACGCGTGAATGATCAATGCTCCTATTTTGTAAGATATTAAAGACGCAATATTGTTATCTTCCGTATTAACATTATTATCATCTTTCGTATAAAAAATAGACCATTGAGGACCAACTGTATACACGTTAGTACCCTCACTTCCAACAGAATTTTCACCTCCATGTCCCATCATATATAAACCGTGTAACTGTTTATTGATAGAAAGAGTCTCAATCATATTTTTATACACATTTTTAACACTATTTGCAGAAAAACCGGCAAATGAGTCATTATCAAAGGTATTAACATTGAAACCGAGAGATTCCAGATCATTCTTGTTTGTACTCCATTGCATGTACTCTTTACCAAGCCCTCCCATTTCTCCAAACCAAGCCATATAAATTGTATTAGGAATTTGGAATTGTTGTCCGCCAGTGAGAATATCGGAACCTTGCAAATCATCGAAATCTGCTGCCAAAATAACTGTACCATTCATCAATGTAACAGAATCTGTTGTCAATGTCAACCATTTTTTAAATTCATTTTGTTGCAATCCGTACAACAACGGTCCAACAGAAAGATAATCGCGGTTTTCCAATGTTTCAAAACCAAGCATTCGTTTACGGAATGTTCTCTGTTTTGGCATTTTACTGACGGTGTTGCCAAA
>JAITIZ010000356.1 GCA_031279215.1 Planctomycetaceae bacterium | reverse complement strand
TAACGGTTCACTTGTTAATTGGTGTTCGGATGTAAATTCCAATACGTTGCGATATTCATCGAGTTCGAGTTGTATAGCACCGAAAAACGCAGGATGCCAGGAAGTGCGAGCCATCATATTACCTAATAAGCCTAATATGCTTAATTACCGAATCGATTGTTGTTGGTCAAAATATCTTATTCTTTATTTTACGGTGAAGTACAGGGTTTGCAAGAACCTCAAAGGTAGGCGATGTTTTGGCAAAACATCACCTACCTCGGGATAATTCACGTGAACAATAAACCACAAAATGCCGAAATCATCCGAAAATTTTTAACCTTTTTGTAATCTATCAGTGGAATAATTTTCAACTACTCTTACTTGAATTTTCGGTTTTCATTTTCGGTATTTGTTTTCAGTATTTGTTTTTAACTATGTATTCATTAAAATCGCCCTGAAAGGACAATCAGCATTAGCGTAGGGCAACGCCCTACGTAACCGATATAAAACACCAAAGCCCTGTAAGGGCAGAATAATAGTTGAGAGTGGAAAGTGTCGCAAGCGGATTACTACCCAAACGGCAATAACTCCGCTTGCGACACTATCAATTCTCCACTATCAACTATCAATTATCTCGCCCCGTGCGGGGCTTTTACAAAGGAGATGAGGTTCTGATTTGTATGTAACTGTCTATTTTATTTTTTACCACAGAATGCACAGAGATTTTTGTAATTGTCTATTTTAAACACGAAATACACGAAGTTTCACGAAACACACAAAAATTATACGAAAATGACCTAAAAAAACTGTTCGTGTTTTTCGTGTTAAAAAAGTTAAAACAAAAAAACAAAATAGACTCCGCCGAACCTGTTCCGAAAACTTTCATCCGAATTATTAAACGATTCCAATCTGTTGCCGGAATCCGATTAAGATTGATTGTTGTTGTAAAATCAAGACCGCTTGCAACAAAAAACGGATCACCGCCGGAAGCAACCGCCCGATAAATTCCGTCTTTAATCTGAACATCTTTGAGATAATTCGTTCCATTCCAATGTTCACGGTCTTTGTCGAAATTCCATTGTTGAGCGGTAACCGTTTGTGCGGAAATTGCTGTAACACAAAACAAGAACAAAAAAATTGTGTACAAAATTGTAAGATTTTTCATAATGATTTTTGTGAGTAAAAAGTTAAGTTGAAAGAAAAAAAACATGCAAGTGAACCCAATATTTTGTACACTTGCATGTTTACTGTTAAAAGTGATGATTTAATATTACGGCATTTGTTTGTGGGCGGCGGATTTTATCGGAACAGCAGCATCTGGATTGGAACAAGAAGATTCAGAATCATAATTAAAGGAACAAAATAACGTTCCGGAACCCATTTGAAAATCTGACGCCCAATGAAAACCCCAATAAGCAACGCCGGAAAAACAATAAGATCAAATAATAATGTTTCCCGTGTTAATGTGCTGAAACCAGGTATAAGACCGCCAATTAATGGTAATTTTGAAATGTTCACAATAAAAAAGAATACCGCCCAAGTACCCATAAAATCTTTTTTCTCCATATTTTGCGCCGCGAGATAAACACTCATTACCGGTCCGGCGGCATTACCGGTTTGTGTTGTGAATCCGGAAAGAAACCCCATCGACCAAGCAAATAATCGGGATTTTGGAAACGAATCCCAACAGAACCGGCGGCGAAGTTCTTCAAAAGTAATCAGGACAAGAACCAAAATACCAAGAAAAATTTTAAAAGAGGTGTTGTCGATTAGCCGCAAAAACACGGTTCCTAACAAAAGACCAAGAAAAACCGAAGGTAATAATGAACGAATTCGCTGCCAATCAGCAGCGTGCCGGTAATACCACACCGCAAATAAATCACCAACCACAAGCAAAGGTACAACCGCACCAGTTGAGAGTTTTTCCATTCCGGGAAAAGCAAGCGTCATCATTAACACCCCAGGAATACCACTGCCAGGAACTCCCGTTTTCGACATCCCAAAAAACAACGCCGATAAAAGACCAAAAATAAGAGAACGAATGGAAAAATCCATATAAAATAGACAATAGAATATAACTCAATAGTTACCCCAATCGCGTTAATCCTGTTGAAAAGAATTTTCGACTACAAGATCGTTGGTTACCTTATCAACCCCCGGTTCCATACGAAGCATCATTTCAGCAAGTTCACGCTGACGCGAAGTTTTGACGGTCCCGCTCAATCGTACTGTTCGGTTCTTAAATTCAAAATGAATCTCTTGGGTTTGCAAATGATTTTGAACCCGACGAGCAATATCATTGGTAATGACCGTATTGGTTTGTTCAAATAAGTCTGTTGATTCCTTGTTTTCAACAATTCCGGCAATTTTTCCCGAAAGCGGACGGAGCGGGAATTGAGTAAAATCAAGTTTCAACCGCGGAGAATATCGCTTCGTTTTCGTATCAACCGCTTCAATAACAGTTCGGTTGGTTTCGGGAATCACTTCTTCAACAACCAATTTTCCCTCCACCGCCGATTTAACCGAAGCCGCTGTATTTGTAGTTGATTGCATTTTCTGCGTCATCGATTCAACAATAGTGTCAATTGAACTTTCAAGAGAAATATTACCACTCTCTTCCCCAGTCAACGACTTCATCATATCATCAACAGATGGAAAAATTTCTTTATCCAATAAATCGTTTTGCTGCGCAAAAACGGTTGAACAAAATAAGCACAATAAACTGACAAAATAAATCATTTTTTTCATAACAACCTCTCTTTCATTGTTTCATTCTCTTTATCTTAATTTAATTCGGAATTAATTCGATTATTTTCCGCAATAATCAATAGCTCGTGCAATTTCACTTTTTAGTTCTTGCCGTGTAACAAGCCGGTCAATATAACCGTGTTCCAGGAGAAATTCGCTTGTTTGAAAACCTTTTGGTAATTCCATTCGGAGTGTTGCCTTAATTGTTCTTGGACCTGCAAAACCAATCAGAGCTTTAGGTTCTGCAAAAATTAAATCGCCAAGCATGGCAAAACTAGCAGCAACTCCTCCCATTGTCGGATTGGTCATAACGGAAATATACAAACCGCCGGATTGATGAAATCTTGCCAGTGCTGCGGAAACTTTTGCCATTTGCATTAGAGAGAGGATTCCTTCGTGCATTCTGGCACCGCCGCCGCTTCCAGAAATAATAACCAATGGCAAGTTTTCTTCGGCGGCTCGTTCTGTGATTCGTGTCAATTTTTCTCCGACAACAGACCCCATACTGCCCATAATAAAACGTGAATCGGTTACTCCAAACGCCACACGACGCGCCCGAACACGACCAACTCCCACAATTGCCGCTTCTTTCAGACCCGTCAATATTTGATCTTCACGTATTCGGTCAGGGTAGGAACGGCGATCATAAAACTGAAGCGGATCCGCCGAAAAAATATCGGTACTCCATTCTTCAAATGTTCCTTCGTCAAAAACTTGTGTAATTCGTTGTTGTGCTGAGACGTACCAATGGTAATCACATTCGGGACAGACATTCATTCGCCGTTCCGCTTCTTTTCGGAAAATAGTTGCCTGACAGCCCGGACAACGAACCCAAAGCCCTTCTGGAACACCTCGCTTACGACGCGGAATACCATCCGAAATAATCTCTTCAACCGGAACCTGAATAGAAGAGTCGGACATCGTTTTAAAAATCAAAGAAATGTATAAAACCAAAACCAAAGCAAGGATTATACACAACCACTCTAAAATAACAAGACCAGACCGGATATTGAACGGTTTTACGCGGAGGCAAGAGTAATTTCCGGTTCAAATTCCGACGCTTCTCTAGGGTGTTCGGTTGAAAAGCTTACTTTTGATTTTGTCCAGTCCTCTAAAACCTCGTTGATCTGCCGATCCAACTCCGCAAGACGATCCAGCAATTCTCCATGCCGAGTATCCAGTTCCAAAAGTCGGGTAAGCAGTTCACCCATGGTATTCTCCTCATTTAATGTCCCCAAAAAATAATACAACATTTAACATCGTCAGAAACAACCCCGAAAAAATAGAATCAACCCTATTGACGGATTTTTTTAACTAATCAGAAAAATCTGCTTATTTTAACCAAATTAACATGTTTGGTGTTGAATATACTTTCATCAAACCTTATTTCCACCTAATTTTTCCAAACAAAACAAATTTATTGTATCTATTCAGTAACATTTTGGTTTAGTTGAAATTCCGCAATATTTTAGTCCCGCAAGGACGAGAGAGTAGTTGATAGTTGATAGTTGATAGTTGATAGTTGAGAGTGGAGAGTTGAGAGTGGAGAGTGTCGTACGCGGATTTTAAGCAGGAATACTTGTAAATCGCTTGCGACACTATCCACTCTCCACTCTCCACTATCAACTCTCAACTATCAACTATCATCTAATCATCGCTCTTGTAATTCGCAAACGGATGGGGTATAGTTTTAGAATTATATTTTGATTGGCATTGTCAATAACAATTACCAACAATTACCAAACAACAAATCAACTAAAATGATGAAACATTCTATTTTCTTTTTTGCTGTTATTTTATTTCTTTCGAGTTCTGTTTTTGCCGATGAACCGAAAAAATTTGACCAACTTTCCGATTTTATGCGTGTTACAAAAAAAGAGGGTAAACGGCAACCCGTATCATTTGATACTGCTATTGTCCGGTTTGCCGACGAAAAGAATAAAATCGAAGTCGATCTCATTGCCGCTGTTCATATTGGTGATAAAGAATATTATAAAGAACTCAATAAAATCTTTAAACGTTACGATGCGGTACTTTATGAACTTGTCGCAGAGAAAGGAACAAAACCCGATAAAAATACCGTTGAAGAAAAGAAAGAAAAAAGTCTTTTATCTGCCTTTCAATCTGGAATGGGGAAATCACTCGAATTGGATTTCCAATTGGAACACATCAATTACAAGGCAACCAATATGGTTCACGCGGATCTTTCTCCCTCTGAATTTGCCAATCGTGTTACGGATAGAGGCGATTTGATTCAAATTCTTTATCGTGCAATTATATTAGGTGTTAAAAAAGGAAAAGAAGGACAAGACGAAGAAATCAAAATGCAAGGACGATTATTAGGAACATTGTTTGCCGCCAATCAATCTCTTGCTCTAAAACGTTTTTTTGCCAAAGAAATGATAAATCAAATGGATGATTCAATGTGGGTTCTCAGTGGTAAAGAAGGTTCTGCTATTATCACTGACCGTAACGCCGCAGCTTTGAGAGTTCTTCGCAAGGAAATCAAGAATGGTAAAAAGAAAATTGCTATCTTTTACGGCGGTGCTCACCTGCCGGAATTTGCCCAATCTCTTAAAAAAGATTTCAAACTGTCGCCAACAGAAACAACATGGGTTGTTGCATGGGATTTGACCTCCGACCGCTCCGCAAGACCTTAAATAAATATAACTAACTATCTATTTCTGCCAACAAAGTCCGCAGATTTAGATTTTTAGTCCGCAGATTACGTAAATCGTTGCAATGCCTAACAATCTATGTAATCTACAAACGCTGTTGGTAAAAATAGGCTGTTACGGTTACACTTCTAATTTCCAAGGGGCGCGATATTCATAATGCAGGAGCGAATCGGCTTTTTCGTTACCGATAAAATGTTCTGTTTCGGGGTTCCATTTCAGGCGTTGCTCGACGGCAAGTGAAATGTTGGCAATCAAACTCATTGTTGTACTGCGGTGTCCTTCTTCGACATCCATATTCGGAAGCGCACGGGATTTAACACAATCAATAAAATTACGGGCATGATGTGCTGTAATATCAAGATTTTTGTTACTAGTTGCCGGTATTTCCTCACGTTCTTTCATTCGTTCACCTTTTGCCTGAAATTGTCCGGGTTTTTCCGGTTTGATGACATAACGTCCATCATTAACGTACAGTGTTCCCATGGTGCCTCGAAATTCAACATAACCGGGAACCGGCATAATAGGATTTGAATTGGCTTCGTAATGGCTAAATTCAAGCAAACGCCCTGAAGGAAACAACCAGGTAACATGCATTGTATCAGGAATTGTCCGATCATCGTTCACCGCAAATTGACCGCCCATTGCACAAACATCCGCCGGAGCTTTTTCTTTGAGGAACATCCGAAAAATATCAATAAAATGAACTCCATTATTAGCAATCTGTGACGAATAATCATTCCACCAACGGAATTTATACGGAGCGATATTGGGTTGATAATTGCGGTAGTTTCGAGGACCAAGCCAGAGTTCCCAATTCAATTGTTTTGGCGGAGTTACCGGTTTAAATCTGCCGATGCCGTCGGGAAACATGTTGCTCATGTGACAACACCGCGCAACAGTAACCTTACCAATCAATTCGTCAATATTTTTTGCCGCCAAATCACGATAAATATCTCCGCTGCGCCGATGAATACCAACCTGAACAATACGATTGTATTTTCGTGCAGCTTCTACCATTTTCCGTCCTTCAAAGACTGTTACGGAAAGGGGCTTTTCAACATACACATCTTTTCCGGCTTTACACGCTTCAACTGTTTGAATTGCGTGCCAGTGATCCGGTGTTGCGATAACGATGGCGTCAATATTTTTTTGTTCGTAAATTTTCCGAAAGTCTTCGGTAATGAATGTGGACGCATGGGCATATTTTTCTTTTGCCGTTTCAAGAGTTTGTTGATCAACATCGCAAAGAGCGGCAATTTCAACATCAGGTTGTTTCTTAAAAGCGTCAAGGTCTTGCCGTCCGCGATTGGCTACTCCAAGAAATCCAACCCGAACACGATCATTCGCCCCAATCGTTTGACTGTACGAACGCGCTGTCTGGAACATTGAAAAACCGGTTGTTATCGCAACGGTATTAGTAAATGTCCGGCGATTAATATTATTTTTAGCGGTCATCTGATTTTCTCCTCAATAATAAATAGATTGTTTTTCATAAAAATTGTTACTATTTACATATTACGGGAAATAGAACAGTTTCTGTTCAAAGATTTTTATTATCTTTCGATCCCGTCCAAAATACAAGACATATTTTTGCGTCAAAATACTTGGAAAATACGACAATAAATAGTGGAGAGTGGATAGTGGAGAGTGGATAGTGCCGCAAGCGGATTACTACCTAAACGGCAATAATTCCGCATGCGGCACTATCCACTCTCAACTATCAATTCTCAACTATCCACTCTCCACTACATCTGGGGTTAAGTTCGAAAACCAAAAATTCCGCTGATATATTACGAAAAATTCAATTGGATGACTGCAAGAAATATACATTACGTTTTATTTTCAAATGGTAGGAAAGAAGATGTTGATTTCACGTTCTGCGGAAACGGTACTATCTGAGGCATGGATAAGATTTTGTTGGTTACTCAGGGAGAAATCACCGCGAATTGTACCCGGCGGAGCCTCAATACCGTTTGTTGGTCCAATAAGCCGCCGAACAACAGCAACCGCTTCCGGCCCCTCAAGTATCGCCGCAACAACCAATCCGCTCATAATATATTCTTCCAACCCCGAATAAAACGGTTTCCCAACGTGTTCCGCATAATGTTGACGTGCCAGCTCTTGCGTAAAACGGAACAAACGCAAATTAATAATTTTAAGTCCTTTTTGTTCAAATCGACTCAATATCCGACCAATTAATTGACGTTCTACCGCATCCGGTTTTAGTAAGATTAATGTTTGTTGTACAGTCATGGTAATTTTGAGAAAATGAAATAATGTGTTAAAAATAGTAATTGTTCACTTATCGGGTTACCAACCAACACTTTGGAACCAATGAAAAATCATATTTCATGATTCTATAAATAAAATATTCAACAATTGAACGATCCATTTGTTTTCTACAATTCCCTCTGTTTCTGTTGTTATAGAATTAGAATTTGTGTAATATATCAGTGGAATTATTGTTTAAGTTGTTTACCCCGTGAGAGTGATCACAAAACAAAAATTTCAGTAATCTATTAGTGGAATTTTTATTTTGTGCTCACGCTCATAATCTTTTTCCTACGCCCTGAAATTTAGTGGAGAGTTGATAGTGGATAGTGTCGTAAGCGGAGTTATTACCGTTTGGGTAGTAATCCGCTTGCGACACTCTCCGCTCTCCACTTTCCACTCTCCACTACTAAGTTATAAATTAACGAGTGTTTCCAGCATTTCGTCAATAACAGTAACAAGACGAGAATTAGCTTGAAACATACGTTGATAAGTCATCATTAGAATCGTTTCTTCGTCGATATTAACACCGCTTATGGAATCGCGTTGAGTTTGTAACGATTGTTGATACAGCGTGTTAGAAGAAACAACCGATTTCATTATTCCTCCGGCAAGCATTGTTTCACTAATAATTCCATCGTAATAATCCAAAAGTGATCTTCCGCCAAGAGTAGAGTTGGGTGTTACTGCCATTGCGGCTAATTGAACCCCGTTATCGGTATTTTGACCAACACCGTTATTACTTGCCGCAAACTTACTTGGATCGTTCAAAACCGTTTGGTTAATTCCAATTGTTGCGGCATTGTTGCCGGTAAAAAAAGTATTGATTCCAAGAGCCGTTAAAATACCGCTTGTATCATTCGCAAAAGAAAACTCAACATCGGTATTATCTGCTTTAATTTCCAGTTGACCGTGCAAATTGACGGTTGCACTAATATCCGCAATACCGTCAATCGCCAATGCAATATCATTGAGACTTGTACCGCGAATTTCAGGCACCGGTTTTAATGAGAACGGATCAACTGTTGGTGATTCATGGACTTCTATTCTAATTTCGTACGGTTTGTTATTGACCAAAATCGTGAACACTCCATTTTCAACCGGAAAATCAAGATTCGATAAACTAAGCGGTTGTTCCGGTTTATCGATCACTGCCAAAGAAGTTACCGAATTATATCCGGTCAATCCTTGCCCTGACGAATAAATAGAGTTAAATTCATAAATTAAATTTTCCGTAAAACTATTGAGTTTTTCGAGATATCCGCCGAGTATCTCTGAATGTGCCTGATAAAGTCCGTACACCGTACCGCTTCGAACATCCAACGGCGTCATCGTATCACGAATACAGAGTTCTGCCATAACCGTATCATCACTAGTCTCTTTACGCGCTCCCACAAAAACCTCATTCTGCACCCCATCCATCAAAAGAATATCAGAACCGCAATAAATCGAAACACTGCCAGTTTGTGAATTTTCTGTTGTTTTGATATTAATCAGATTGGAGAGTTCCGATAAAGCGTTGAGGCGTTCATCCCTTAATCCGAGAGCTTCGTTACCTTCTTTTGTTTCCAGTAGCGAAATATTCCGGTTTAATTCATCAATCTTTTTAACTAGTTTATTGATTTCGTTTGCGGCATTGTTGATTGTGGTATTGATATTGCGTTGTATTTCTACAACTGTTTCGGCAAGATGATTAATATCATCCGCTAATTGTACACCTTGTTCTGCGGTCATTTGCCGATAACTTGTATTTTCCGGATGGTTTAAGATATTATCGATGGAGTTGAAAAATTCGCTGAGAGAAGAACTTAGGTCGGTACTGGTGGTTTCGTTGAGTAATGCTTCGAGTTCGGTGTAGAATTTTTCCTGTGTTGTGGAGGCAGCCATATCGCCGTTCGCTATCCGCAACCGTTCTTCAAGGAACTGATCAATAACCTGCACCACACCACTCACTTGAACACCCGTACCAACAATGGTACCATTCCCTAATTTCCGGCTGGTTCCTGTTTCCAAAAGAAGATTTTCACGAACATATCCCGAAGTAGAGGAGTTTGCAAGGTTCTGACCGGCAACCTGCAATCCAACCTGACTGACATTCATCGCCGCTGAAGCATGGTGGAGTGAATCAAACAAAAGCATAGAACACAAAAAATAAAAATAGGAATGAAAAACAAAAAATATCGAAAATTCAACGTCAAGAAATAAAACAGAACCAAAAATAAAAATGTTCCGTCAATCAGAATGATCGGCATATTAAGAAAAATCTCTACAATCCTATCGTTCAAAACCGTTTGTTTTACGTAAACAGTTTATTTTGTCTAAACCCTTCGTTTTTTGCACAACCACAACAAAAAAAAATTGGGTAATCTATCCGTGGAATTTTTATTTTGTGCTCACTCTCACGGGGTAAACCCCGTCGTTAACGGCAGGGCTTGCCCCACTATGATCTTACTGTAGTGGATAGTTGATAGTGGATAGTTGATAGTTGAGGGTGGAGAGTGAAGAGTTAATCGTTGATAGTGGAGAGTGCTGCAAGCGGATTTTATTAAACAGAAATACTCGTAAATCGCATGCGGCACTCTCCACTATCCGCCCTCCACTCTCAACTACAACAAGTAGCATAACCTTCTTGCGATAATGCCGTCATGATTGTATTTTTGTGTTCATGACCAAAGGCTTCGAGTGTAACAACCAATTCCGTACCTTTATCACTGTTTCGGTTAATATCTACGAATTGATTATGCTGTAATTCGATAATATTTCCGCGTTCACGTGCGATAATTCCAGAGATACGGTGTAGTTCGCCCGGTCTGTCCGGCAACCGTACACTAAAAGTAAAAATCCTCCCCCGATTACGGAGACCATGTTGAACAAGTGAGGAAATCGTAATCACATCCATATTGCCGCCGCTCAACAGCGCAACAACATTTTTGTTTTTAACATCCAAATATTTCAATGCCGCCGCCGATAACAATCCGGCGTTTTCAACAATCATTTTATGACTTTCCATCAGATCGAGAAAAACATCAACAAGTTTTTGATCATCAATAGTGATTATGTCGTCAACATATTTTTGTACGTAAGGGAAAATCAAATCGCCCGGAGTTCGCACGGCAACCCCATCCGCAATCGTTTCAACCTTGTGAAGTGAAGTAACTTTCCCTTCTTTGAGGGACATTTTCATACAAGCTGCACCAGACGGCTCCACCCCAATAACAATAATTGCCGGTTTAAGAATTTTGGCAAGAGTTGCGATTCCGGCAAGAAGACCGCCGCCCCCCACCGGAACAAGAATAATATCCGCCTCCGGTAACATCCGCAAAATTTCAAACGCCAATGTCCCCTGACCCGCCGCAATATCAATATCATTAAACGGATGAACAAATTCGTAATTATTTTCTTGTGCCAAATTCAAAGCGCAAGCGTAAGCATCATCATAAATGTTACCGGAAAGAACAACATGAACTCCATAAGACTTAGTGTTATTAACTTTAACAAGCGGAGTTGTTTCCGGCATAACAATGGTTGCTTTGGCACTATAATATTGCGACGCAAAACCAAGACCTTGAGCGTGATTTCCAGCGGACGCCGTAATAAGACCGCGTTCACGTTGTTCGGGGGAAAACGTGGAAACCTTATAGAGGGCGCCGCGAATTTTGTACGCACCGGTCAATTGCATATTTTCCGGTTTGAACCAGATACGATTTCCCGTCTGCTGCGTGAATGTCTTGCTGTAAATCAAACCGGTATCCAAAATAACATTTTGTAAAACCAAAGCAGCTTGCTGAAATTTTTCAAGAGTCAACATATTCTGTGTTTATTCATACTAATCTGCGGATAGAAAATTATAATTCCTTTGTAATATATCAGTGGAATTTTTATTTTTTATCTTAGCCCCGCTAGGGGCGTCAGGATTTTTTACGGAATCGCCCGCCCCAACGGGGTGGGTTTAAGTTCCCCCTCCCACCCCAACGCCCTGAAAGGGCAACGGGAAGATAATTAAATAACGAACCGTTTAAAATTTCCTATCGCCCTTTCAGGGCTTGTTAATTAGGGTTGATTTGTAACCCACCCCTGCGGGATGGGCTATAATACTAACGCCCTTTCAGGGCTACTATGGTTGTTCTCTACAATTATTCCGCTGATATATTACAAAAAAGTGAATAGTGAGATAAGACAACAATGTTCCTATTTCACTATTCACTTTCCACTCTTCACTTTCAACTCTCAATTATTTTACGAAGAACAGTTTGCAAAATACCGCCGTTCAGGTAATATTGTAATTCAACAGGCGTGTCGATACGAACCCTAACCCGAAACTCCGTTTCACTAAA
>JAITIZ010000326.1 GCA_031279215.1 Planctomycetaceae bacterium | reverse complement strand
TCCAGATTTTAAGCGGAATTTTAGAAAAAAAGTAATATATCAGTGGAATTTTTATTTTTTATCTTAGCCCCGCTAGGGGCGTCAGTATTATAGCCCGCCCCAACGGGGTGGGTTTAAGTTCCCCCTCCCGCCCCAACGCCCTGAAAGGGCAACATATTTAGTTAATAGTTAATAGTGAATAGTTAATAGTTAATAGTGTCGCAAGCGGATTACTACCTAAACGGCAATAATTCCGCATGCGACACTATCCACTCTCAACTTTCCACTCTCAACTATTATAGGGCGATTCGGGGAAACAGCTCTTTTGTAATAAAAACCGAAATTTAAAGTGTAATGAGTATATTCAGTGTCAATCCGAAGTGTCCGCTGGTGTTCTTCGCTACACCAGTACAGTCCCTCGTGTTATTTCTCTCCCTTCCGACCCGAATGTTCTTGATTTGATCGTTGACGATGTGGAACAGATTGGTCAACAAATGAAGCGAACGATTGCCGTTTCCTCTCTCGAAGCCGTTGACCGTTGCCACGCACAAACCGTCCGAAAAAAGTTCTGGTATCATTGTTAAGGGCAGTTATGGAAAAATCCTCCTTGAAAAAGGGAACCACAAAAAGTGGGGAACAAAAAGAAACGATTAAGAAGGATACCATAACTGCCTTTGTTTCGCTACCCCAATTTCTCTAAATTAACAACCACCCTGTGAACACTAGGCAAAAATTCCACTGATAGATTACAAATAGACAATGTTTCGGCAAAAGATCGCCTACTTGGGGGTATTACCGCAAACGGATACAAGAAAAACAAAGTGACGAATTTACCATAAATTTTTCACTTTTTTACATTGTTTTTCTTTTCGTTCTGAATGATAATACGTAAATTGATTGTGGTACCTGTTTAATTGATAAGCAGGACAGAAAATCAGAAACCATTAACCGCAAAGGAAATTTGCTATGAAACTTTTTTTTGTTTCCCTATTTATTTTTACCATGTTTTTGTTTTGTCCGGTTACAATTCAGGCAATTGACTGGGAAAAACAAGCAGTAGAAGATGCCAAGCAAGATAAAATTGTTATTGCTTTTAACAAGGATCAGATGACGGGCGATCAGGTTCCGCGAATTCTTCCTGATGGTCGAATTGCCCTCTATTTTATGACCGGAGGCTACACAGAACCTGCACCGGAAAATCATATCGCTGTCGTTTATAGCAACGATAACGGCGATACGTGGACATCGGGGGAAACGCTTAACCTTGGTATTCCGCGTTCCGGTAACACCATCGGTCAGTTACCAACAGAGGCGTTAGTACTTGGTAACAAAATTACGCTGTTTTTCTCAACTCATGCCGGACATCTTGAACGATCATGGCAATCCTGGATGGCAACCACTAATGATAACGGCAAAACATGGGATAAACCACAACTGTTACCAGGACGTTTGGCTGCGGCAACTTTTATTCGTGCGCATATTATTACAAGAGATAAACGAATTCTTCTTCCGTTTCAGCATAATATTGGAAATCTTAAAGATCCCAACGGTGATGTTGTTGCGCGAAATCGCGATAATCCCAATGCGTATCCAACACCAATAACCAATACTCGAAACGGTGTACTAATCAGTAAAGATGAAGGTCAAACATGGTCGGAACATGGTAATATCCGTTTGCCGATTCCAGAAAACACCCATCTTTGGGCGGAAAACGCAATTGTTGAACCAACAAAAGATCGAATTGTCATGCTCATTCGACCCGAATGGTGGGGAGGAACTCTTTATAAAGCCGAATCATCAGACGGCGGTTTGACATGGCCCGAAGTTGCTGAAAAAACAGAAATTCCCAATCCAAGTTCAAAAATATCACTGTATTTAATTGCGGAAAATACGGTTGCATTGCTTCACAATCCGAATCCGAAACATCGAAGTCCGCTTTCACTTTGGATTAGTTTTGACGGAATGAAAACATGGGCGTATAAACGTGTTGTCATTGCTGAATCGTATGCTGGTCCCAAAGCCAATCTGAATTATCCCGAAGGATATGTTACATCAGATAAACAATGGTTACATTTTTCAATTGACGACAATCGACGTCGGGCGTTATTTGTACGCGCCAAACTTCCGCCGCTTCCCAAAACGGCTGAATAGTTATAAAAAATAATTTTACCGGAAACTTGAAACAATTTTATTTATGATCACACCCCATCAATCGTTAAAAACACGTCTCCGTAATGGAGAAACTGTTACCGGGATATTTATTACGGAATTTCGGACACCGAATATCGGGTTGATACTTGATGCTGCCGGTTATGATTTTGCGATTTTCGATATGGAACATTGTTCTTTCACAATGCAAGACTTATCGAATATTGTACCGGGTTTTCGCGGTTGCCGATGTCAACCGTTGGTTCGGGTTCCCGCAATTCGTCGGGAATTTTTTCAGTCGGTTCTCGATATCGGAATCACCGGAATTGTTGTACCCATGATCGAAAGTGCAGAGGAAGTACGGGAATGTACCGCCATGATGAAATATCCGCCTCACGGAAAACGCGGTCTTTCGTTTTGCTGTCCGCACACACTTTTTCAAGAACATGACCGCGAAATTTATACGAACACCGCAAACGAACATCTTTTGCTCGTTGTCCAAATTGAAACCGCAACCGCTTTCAAAAATCTCGATTCCATTCTTTCAGAACCAGGTATTGATGTGGCGTTTATCGGTAATACTGATTTGTCCCTTTCACTTGGCACGCCCAACAATCTGGAAACAGGACCCATTCATGACGCTGTTCGGTATATCCTTCAAACGGCAATGTCCAAAAAAATTGTCGGCGGCGGAAATTTTGTTGATCCCAAGTTTGTCGGTCAGTTTTATAACGACGGTCTCCGTTTTATCTCGCTCGATTCCGATGTTGAACGCCTGATTATTGGGCTGAAAACCGGTCTGGAAACAGTACAATCCGTGTTACCGAAAAAATAAAACATACAAAAATAGTCCGCAGATTACGCAGATAAATGCAGATACGCAAGCGGATTTTTATAACTTTCTGCGTAAATCTGCGTAATTTGCAGACTAAAAATCAACACCATTAGCGGACGCTGTTGATGACAAGAGACTGTTACAAGTAAAGTTAAAAGTTAAAGGTATCTGAGATGAACTCAACAAAAACACACCGAACAACAGGGATTATTTTAGTAACTCTTTTATTACTTTTCATACTTTTTGTTGTTTTCACTGCAATAAACAATATTCCGGCTGGGGGAGTTGCGCTTATCTTTTTTTGGTTTTTGTTCGCATTGGCGGCGGGACTTTTTGAATCAACAAAACCGTTTCGTTATCCGTTGATAGTTATTGGTTGTGTAACTTCCTCCATGTATTTTCCCAACCTTTATCGCGAATATTTCGGCATACCGACAACAAAATGTGTTATTCCAATTCTTCAGATGATTATGTTCGGAATGGGAATGCAGCTTTCGCTGAAAGATTTCCGGCAAATTTTGATTCAACCTTGGGGCGTATTCATTGGTGTAGCGGCACAATTTTTGATTATGCCGATTGTCGGTTTTGTTATTGCAACGGTTTTTTCTTTTTCCAAAGAAGTTGCGGCGGGAATTATATTAGTTGGTTGTGTCCCCTGCGGAATTGCTTCAAATGTTATGAATTTTCTCGCCAAAGCCAATGTCGCTCTTTCGCTTTCCCTGACAACAGTTGCAACATTGCTTGGTCCTCTGATGACGCCGCTCTGGATGCGTTTTCTTATTGGCGAATCACTTTCATTGGATTATTACCGAATGGTCTGGGATATTGTCAATCTTGTTATTGTTCCTATTGTTGCCGGTATTTTAGTGCAATCAATTTTTCGGATTCACTCTGTTGTTTTTGAACGGATTCTCGGTCTTTTTTCGATGTTTGGACTTTTGTTAACGATTGTCTTTATCAATGCGGCGGGGCGTGATAATTTGTTACAGATTGGTATTCTGCTGATTATTGCGTGTTTACTGCATAATTTGATCGGATACTTTTTGGGGTATTGGCTTGCGTGGTTTTGCCGACTCGATGAAAAATCCTGCCGAACAATTGCCATCGAAGTCGGAATGCAAAACGGCGGTCTTGCTTCGGCGTTGGCAGTTCAGTTGGGCAAAGCCTCCACAATGGGCTTGGCTCCGGCAATATGCAGCCCTCTCATGAATATCACCGGCGCAGCACTCGCCATTTGGTGGCGAAAAAAATCACCGCCAACAATTTCACCCTGAAAACACAGAATAATAGTGGATAGTGGATAGTGGAGAGTGGATAGTTGAGAGTGGATAGTGGATAGTGTCGCAAGCGGAATTATTGCCGTTTGGTAGTAATCCGCTTGCGGCACTCTCCACTCTCCACTCTCCACTCTCCACTCTCCACTATCAACTCTCAACTCCTACTGTGCGGCTGATTTTGAGCCGCGTGGTGAACCGCTAATCGGTATTCCAAACTCCAACGGACGCCCCGCAACACGATAACCTTGCGCATAAAGAAATTTTTTCAACTCAATAAACTCTTCAAAAGAATCAGGATAAACCCAAACCGTAATCGTATAAATATCTTGCCGATAAATTTTGAGACGACGTTTCAATTCTGAATCCGGTGAAAGTAAGGCGTTTTTGAGCGGTTCGCCTAACGGTTCCCGAACAGGAACCATTTCCGCATATTCCAGCTGCAAACTCTTTCCAACTCCTGTTCCGTAAACATCTTGCATCGGAACATCGTAAGTGGCTAACATATATTCCAAATAAAAATAATTAAGAGGACCAATTTTGTTTTCACTCATTTTTTGTTTGAAATATTGAGTTTGATTTTGAGCAATTTCAAGTTTCATTTTTTCAAACAGTTCCAAAAACGGAACATAAACAATATTACCGCCAAGCAAACGGAAATGAGCTTCACGGTCTTTTTCATTGACTAATTTACTGATAGGAGTGGGAATATTCTCAATGACAGTTGATTGGGGGCGATTTGCTTGAAGCCATTGTTTCGTTCGGGTGATTTGTTCTAATTTTGTTTCGATTTCTTGAAGTTGCCGTTGGTATTCGATTTTTTCTTTTGTTTCCTGATCTTTTTCTTCCGCTGCCGTTTCAATTGCCGCACGTACTGAAGTCATCATGTCGAACAACTGAGCGTGTTGTATTGCCTGAACCCGAATATGTTCATCGAGAATCTCCATTTGTTCGTGAATGGTGCTAACATCTTCACGAAGTTTTATAGCAGTAAGTTCTTTTTCCTGAAATGTTTCATAATTTGTTTGAATATCGGCAAGGATTTTATGGTCAACAGCAGGCACGGACGGATTTACTGTTTCGATTTCCGGCGGCGAGTTTTGCGCACGGATTCCGGCAATCATCAGAAGAATCAGAAGAATACCAACCACATTCGAAACAAGATCAAGAAATGAATCTTGTCCGCCAATCTCAAGTGTCTCCCCAACTCTTTTACCCCGAAAAAACATGATTTGATAGTTAATAGTTGATAGT
Source organism: Planctomycetaceae bacterium (assembly GCA_031279215.1). Taxonomy (GTDB): domain Bacteria; phylum Planctomycetota; class Planctomycetia; order Pirellulales; family Thermoguttaceae; genus WRKP01. The sequence continues at coordinate 19,674 of JAITIZ010000326.1, read as the reverse complement.
TAATAGTTAATAGTGAATAGTTAGTAATGAATAGTGAATAGTGAATAGTTTGCAAGCGGAAATATTATCGCAACGGTTATAACACCGCTTGCGAACTATTCACTATTAACTATTCACTATTAACTATAACGATTCCGCTGTTTTGGAGTAACGATTTTAGTTCCTGAAACCGTTGTTCTCCGCCGGATAAAACTTTCACCTGAAGTACCGGACGCCAATACATTTTCTCACCCGCAATTCCCCATGAATCCATAAATTCCCAAATAACCGTAACAAGTTTATCTGTTGCTTCATAAACAGAGTTGGTAATTGGTATCACACGCATTCCTAATAAACCGGTTTGAGGAAGTAAAACGTATTGATTCGCTTCACACTGAATTTTAATATTCCGTGAAACCGCAGTGGCAAATGGTGTAACATCTCGTAATGCCCAATTTTCCATACGATTCGATGATATTCCGTGTCCCGACACCGGTATTCCCATTCCGTTCATTCCCTGCCCTGTTATAGGTGTTCCTGTTATAGGTGTTTCAGAAATAGTTGTTCCCGATAATTGGGGTGATTGCCATTTTAATTCTCCAAACTGTTTCAAGTTCTCTGATGATTTTGAATATTCCGAAGCCGCCGGATTGGTTGGTGTTGATTTTGTAACCGCTGAATAAGAACCGGTTGCGGGTAATTCCGAATGTGTTTGTGTTTGTTGTTGCTGTTGCTGTTGTTGCTGTTGCGAAAAATATGCGGAGCCATAAGACGGATTAACCGAAGCAGGTGTTCCCGCAACAATGGTTTGAGTTCCGAAGCTGGGATTTTGTTGCGGAATTTTGTTTTTTTCGCTTGAATCCGATTCACCTGAAATTGGGATGTTTCCGGTATTGGTACGACGTTCTATCAATGAAATATCGGGGTTTGGTGATGATTCTTGAGAATGATTATTACTATTATTGTTGCTGCTGCCGTAATTATTGTTATTGTTATTATAGTTATTGTTACTATTGTTATTGGTATTACCGGACGGAGATTGGGGAATTTCAGCGTAACCGTTTCTTCCTGTCCGAGTATTTTGTTCGGCAACACGATTGTTGTTTCCTCCATTCCGGCGGTTTCGTAAAGCCGGAGTGATTTCGTTGGACGGTAACACATTACCCCGATGGTCAAGCCGATATTGTTGCGCACGGGTACTTGCCATTTGTTCGGTTTGTACGGCATTCAAATAACCTGCCAAACGATGACGTGATATTTCGAGTTGTTTTTCGATTCGTGTTTTGAGTTCCTCACTTGGTTTGGGGTATTCGACAATGCTGTCTTCTTCGACTAATTCGTAACCAAATTCCTGAATCCATGTTCCTATTGCCCGCCGTGTTGCTTCGTAAGCTTCCACGCCCGAAGGACGTACAATCAATAACGGATACGGTTCTGTTCCCCGAACAATTTGAGTTGTCTCCAGATAGTATTGACGAATAACCCGAAGCACCGTATCCAATGGATTATCGGGACGATTTGTAAAAAGAAAATCCGTTTCGGTTAATTCCACGCCTTCCGGCTGAATAATTACTTTATCGTTACGGCATTCGATATAAATTGGACGGCGGTAAGTTCCGGCGGTTCCGCGATACGGAATAATTGCGTACGATTTAGCGCTGTTTGCGGAGTCCTTTTGAATTTCGGCAAGTTCGAGTTCTTCTTTCTGTTGCAGCCGTTTCCGTTGTTCCAGCAACAATTTTAATTTCGCAACATCATTTGTATTTGTTTTTTCGTTACGTTCCAATTGTTCGGCGAGTTTAGCGAGTCTTTCGATTTCGCCGTGAACTTTTTGGGTTTCTTTTTCTGCCAGAGCCAATTGAATTTGTTTTTCTGCAAGAGTTTCTTCAGCTTCTTTTTTCGACTGGTTTAGATTTTCGGTGAACCATTCGGCTTCTTCGGTTCCCATTTTGATTTGTTCAGAAATTTCTGTTACGAGTTCGTTGGTGATTTTTTGTTCAGCAACAGTTGCCGCAACCATTTCGCCATCCGAAACCGTAATACTTTGCTCCCGAACATTTCGTGCAATAACAACCAGAAGCATAATCAATGCCCCCATCGTACAAAGCAGAACCGCAAGAAACGGAAAAAGTGTTACTTTACTTTCTCTGTTAGTTGGACGCCGTTTGGGAACGAATTTTCGACTCATGCGCGTTTGTATTCTCCGAAGTGATGTCTGCCGTTGAGGAGGTGAATTGTTGCGGCGAGACTGTTGACGGTTTCTTCAAAGTTACCGACCTGAGCCAGTGCTGCAAGATTTTCGTGCAGGCGTTCTTCGAGTTTGATTAGTTGAGTGCTGGTTCCGATCACATTCCGTAACGCTTCCGTTTGACGAACCGTTTCTTCTTGTAACGAAAGTAATCCGCCGGCATTTTGTTTCAAAGCGTCGCTGAATTTCAATGTTGTTTCTCTTGCCCGTTCTATGAGTTGTGATTCGGCTTGGACAAGTGATTGGGTGTGGTGCGACAAACTTTCATCCAATGCCGAAAGGAGGGAATTTTTGAGTACTTCGGCGTTTTGTTCGGTGAGTTGTGAAAACCGCTGATTGGCAACCGACATACTTTGTTCCCAGATTTTTGATTGCCGTGTGGTCAGTTGTTCCAGTGAGGTGATGACTGTTTCGAGCATCCGGCGAACCGCAATAATCTGGCTGTTGTCTTCCGAAGTAATACTAAGTTCAAATCGCCCCCGTAATTCATCATTAGTCTGTTTATCGGTTTCCCCAATCAGGTTGTTCTCTTCGCGGTAAACAACGAATTGGATAAAGAAAAGAACCACATCCAACGCAATCGCCAATCCTGTTGTATCAAAAGCAACTGCCAGACCTTCAGAAAGTTTCCGGCTTGATTCATTGATGGTATTCAGATCGAGACTATCCAACGCTGTCGTAATACCAATAACTGTTCCAAGAAAACCGAGCATCGGCACCGCCCAAAGAATGAGCCGAACCAACCCGTAATCCGCATCTGCTTTGGCGGCATCTTCATCGGAGAGATAACGGAGTTCTGTATCGAGTTCCTCTGCCGAACCGCAACGCCGTACAAAATTCAAGGCAAGCCGCAGCCGATGAGTTAAAATAGACGAACCGTATTTTTTTTCATGCCGAAACAACATATCCAAATAACGGTCAACATAACGAATATCGACTTTGTAATCGGGTTCTAAAACCGGACTTTTCCGTAACAAACTCCGCTGAAATAAAATACGGAGATATTTGGTTCCGAGAATAGCAATTCCGATAAAGAACATAATTGTTGTAATATATTCTACCGGATGTCCGGCGAAATACCGAATGATTAACGGTTGATTTATCAAACCGTTGTGAATCATAAAATAAAAGCCGAAACTCAGTAAACCGCCCCATAAAAGGGGTGAGGTAAGTATCTTCTGAAAAGCCGTTTTCAATGTTCCTCTCCTTAATCAATAATATTCAGTATTTGTTACAAAACATAAATATTATGAATACCCAAAGAATATTTTAGTTTGTTTTCTATTCTCAAAAATCTTGACTATTCAAAATATTGGCTGAGTACCTGTTCAAAAATTTTCTTATATTGATTAGACTAATTCATAATCATCTTGTTATATCGTCCGAACAATCGGAAAAATCCATAAAAAAGGATTTTTTCAAAAAAACAACCCAAATTAACAAATTAGTAGTTGAGAGTGGAGAGTTGAGAGTGGATAGTGTCGCAAGCGGATTTTTAATCGGAATGATTGTAAATCGCTTGCGACACTCTCCACTATCAACTCTCCACTACAAAAGTATTATGATGCGAAAATCTAAGTTTTGTGATTATCTTCCTGTTGGTGAAAAAGAGTTAGATTGGGGGCTTTACGTAACTGCGTTGGGGTTCAACCGCGTTTTGCCGTCGGAACCATTTCCGTCGCCCCAACATCCGGTAACTTATCAGTTTAACTCGGTTCAGGGGCGGTATTTACCGGAATATCAATTACTTTTTCTCACTCAGGGAAACGGAACTTTTTCCTCCGAAAAAACCGGTTCTCAAACATTGTCGGAAGGCAATGTCTTAATTCTTTTTCCAGACATTTGGCACACTTACCATCCTGATTTGGAGACTGGTTGGGAAGACTATTGGATTGGTTTTAACGGCAGTTATATTTATGAATTATGTTGCCGTAATGTTTTGACTCCTGAAAAACCGTTGTTCCAACCTAAACGGACTCAAGAGTTACGAAATGCTTTTGATCGTTTGTTGGAACTGGTTCAGTCGAAACCAACTCAAAATTCCATGCAATACAGTGCTATCACATTGGAGATTCTTTCCTTGACTATTGAAAAAGAACCGGAAATTGAAGAGGAATTTCAGGGTAAAGCGGGAATTGTTGAAGAAGCTGTCCGGCTTATTTGGGGGTGGAGTTATCGGGCAATTTGTGTTGAAGATATTGCCGAAAATGTCGGAGTGAACCGAAGAACATTGGAACGATATTTTCGGGAAATACGAAACCGTTCTATTTTAGATGAAATCATTTATTGCCGTTTAACCCGTGCCAGGCGGTTGCTGGAAAACACCCGTATTCCTATTGGTCGAATTGCATTGATGGCTGGTTTTACTTCAACTCAACAATTGCGTCACAATTTTCGTCAGTTCCTCAAAAAAAAACCGGAACAATTTCGCCGTTTTTCCTAATACGCTAATTAATATACTCTATCCGGTTTTCCCAATTTCCGTCCGTCCACAAGGTCAAGTCGGCTATTGCCGACGCAATGTTTCGGCGAAATATCACTTACCTCGTGATAATTCACCTGAGCAATAAACCCACAAAATACCGAAATCATCCGAAAATTCTTAACCATTTTAACAACCAGACTGTAAATACTAGGAAATATTTTACCTATTTTCTTGAAATTTCCGGTGAATATTGCATAATTGCATAATAATTAAAATTTTGCTTTGTATTCAAGAGTTTGGGGGAGAAATTTGACATTTATTTGTGTCAAATTTTGAAATTTTTGTTGTTACTTACTTAAATCTACTAATCCGATGGAAATACTATCCAAAGTTCATGCGAAACATTTAGTCAAATGGGCAAAACTCAAACCGGATATTTATTTATTGTCAGCCGATCTAACGAGTTCCTGTGAAGCGGATTTATTTCGGGATGCTTATCCGGATCGTTTTTTATCGATGGGTATTGCTGAGCAAAACATGTTAGCGTTTGCCGGCGGAATGGCGAGGCAAGGACTTGTTCCGTTGGTTCACACGTTTGCGGTTTTTATTTACCGTCGGGCGTATGATCAAATCGCAATGTCAATTGCATACCCCAATCTTCCGGTCAAAATGTTTGGTTTTCTGCCGGGAGTTCTCACTCCAGGCGGTGCAACTCATCAAGCAATTGAAGATATTTCGGTCATGCGATCTTTGCCCAATATAACGATTTTAGAATGCGGGGACGCAACAGAAGTAGAATCGGTTCTTGATGTGGCGTACACTATTCCGGGTCCGGTTTATGTACGGCAATTACGCGGTGAGGTCCCGCGATTGTTTGATTCCAATGAACCAATGGAATTGGGAAAACCGAGAAAACTTTCAGAAGGACACGATTTTGTTTTACTCACAAGCGGTATTTGTACAGAAGAGGGAATGCGTGCTGTTGCGGCACTTCGCGATCAGGGAATCAAAATCACACATTACCATATTTCAACTCTCAAACCCTTTGACCAACCCAAAATTGTTAAAGAAATCGCCCGAACAAAATATGGAGTTATTACGCTTGAAAATCACAGTGTGATTGGCGGTTTAGGAACAATATTAGCTGAAAAAATGGCAGAATCGGCTTGTGGTAAACCGTTATTTCGTTTGGGGTTACAAGACACGTTTGTTCACGGAGCAAGCCGTCGTTATTTGATGCGCGAATACGGAATTGACGCAATAGCTCTTATTGATCTTATCAAAAAAATCACCGACAAACACTTTGAAATTTACGAACACACACTTGCGGAAACATACACCCCAGCCGTTCACAGCACCGCCAAAGCCGAAGCACTTTGAACAATCAATTTCGTTATAAAAATCCGTATCATGTGTCCGCAGATTAGTAATATTTCCGTAAAATTTTTGTGTAACTGTTTATTTTGACATTTTGGTTTTAATTTTTTTGTAATATTTCAGTGAAATAATTTTTTTGGTCTTATTTTCGTGGCATTTCGTTAATCTCTTATGTTTTCTTAGTCCCGCAGGGACGAGAGGTGCATAACCGTAGGTTAAGCGAAGCGCAACCTACGGTCAAAATGCCCAACAGAACAAAGCCCCGCATGGAGCGAGATTATTGATAGTTGAGAGTTGATAGTGGATAGTGGATAGTGTCGCAAGCGATTTACAAGTATTCCCGCTTAAAATCCGCTTGCGACACTATCCACTATCAACTATCAACTATCAACTACTCTCACACCCCTAGCGGGGTTAAGATCAAAAAAACAAAAATTCCACTGAAATATTACGGAAAATTCTTTACTCCGGCAATACGTAACAACAACAACCCGCACAAAAAAAACGGGAACTGTTGTTCTTGTTTTTTGTGCGGGTTGTAAACAACACAATTAGAATTAATTACCTACTTTCTAATTTTTCTACTTTTAATTTTTTACTTCAAATTCAGCATCAATAGCGTCGTCATCACTTTTTGCTTGTGGGTTGGCACCCATCGCTTCGGCGGTTTCGGCACCTTGTTTTGCGGCGTTGGTTGCTGCGGCGGCTTCATACATTGCTTTACTCATTGCATGAGATGCTTGTTCCAGTTGACTGGTCGCCGATTTGATCTGTTCCAAATCATCAGTTGCCACCGCTTCACGTGTTTTACCAATGGCCGCATTGATAGCGTCTTTATCCGTTTGGTTCAAATTCGCATCGTTTTCCTTGAGCAACTTTTCAAGTTGGAAACACATTGATTCTGCGTTGTTTTTCGCTTCCACCAGTTCACGGCGTTTTTTGTCTTCATCAGCGTGAAGTTCGGCATCGTGTTGCATTTTCTCAATTTCATCTTTGGAAAGACCGGACGATTGCTCGATACGGACTTTGGTTTCTTTTTTCGTACCTAAATCTCGCGCCGATACATTCAAAATTCCGTTGGCATCCAAATCAAACGAAACCTCAATTTGCGGCACTCCACGCGGCGCAGGCGGAATTCCTTCCAAATTGAACTGCCCCAAAAGACGGTTATGAGCTGCAATTTCACGTTCTCCCTGATAAACTTTAATTGTTACGGCAGTTTGATTATCGTCTGCCGTGCTGAAAACTTGTTTCTTTTCGGTTGGAATGGTTGTATTCCGTTCAACAAGTTTGGTCATAATACCGCCCAGCGTTTCAATTCCAAGCGACAACGGAGTTACATCAAGCAACAAAACATCGCGGACTTCACCGGCAAGCACCGCTCCCTGAATTGCCGCACCAACCGCAACTACTTCATCAGGATTCACACCTTTATGCGGGTCTTTACCGAAAATTACCCGCACCATGTCCTGAACCTTCGGAATCCGTGTTGAACCGCCAACCAACACAACTTCGTCAATCTGTGATGGCGATAATTTAGCATCCTTCAACGCTTGCATCACCGGACCACGGCAACGTTCTACCAAATGATCGGTTAATTGTTCAAATTTTGATCGTGTCAATTTGACCTGTAAATGTTTCGGACCGTTTTGATCTGCTGTAATAAACGGTAAGTTAATATCTGTTGACTGAGCGGAACTAAGTTCCCGTTTTGCTTTTTCGCAAGCTTCTTGAAGGCGTTGAAGAGCCATTGCGTCTTTTCGCAAGTCAATTCCTTGTTCGGCTTTAAATTGTTCCGCAACATGATTGATCAACACTTCATCAAAATCATCACCGCCAAGATGAGTATCGCCGTTTGTGCTAAGAACTTGAAAAACACCATCCGCAACTTCAAGACAAGATACATCAAATGTTCCGCCGCCAAGATCGAATACAACAATTTTCTGGTTGACATTTTTATCCAACCCGTAAGCCAATGATGCGGCGGTTGGTTCGTTAATGATTCGCGAGACTTCGAGACCTGCGATTTGTCCGGCGTCTTTAGTTGCCTGGCGTTGGGCGTCATTGAAATAAGCCGGAACAGTAATCACCGCCTTATTAACTTTATGACCGAGATAAGCTTCGGCAGCTTCTTTAAGTTTACGCAAGGTCATTGCGGAAACTTCCGGCGGTGTATATTTTTTATTGTCAATTTCAACTTTGACATATTCATCGGAACTTCCAACAACTTTGTAGGGAACCATTTTTTCTTCGGTTGCCACTTCACCGTGCCGGCGTCCCATAAAACGTTTGATTGAAGCGACGGTACGAGTCGGATTGGTAACCGCTTGCCGCCGTGCCGGTTCACCTACCAGATTTTCACCACTGTCCGTAAACGCAACCACACTAGGCGTTAACCGGTTTCCTTCTGGGTTTGGAATGACTTTAACGTCTTTACCTTCCATTACTGCGACCACTGAATTGGTCGTCCCAAGATCAATTCCAATAATTTTTTCAGAAGCCATAATCAATTTCCTCTCTTTCTTTGAGCCGATTGTTCTCGGCTGATTGACAACATTATTTACATTTTAAAACTTATTGGTTGGCAAACAACCGACAATCAAGTTTAAAATTCATAGCAATTTATATGCCATTCATAAAATAGAAAATAATTCTCTTAACTCCTTATAATTTAATAACTTATAAATTCATTCCAAAAAGAACATCTGCCAAAATGACAGTCTGACTGAATTTTGGGATTTACAGAATTTACCGGATTTTTAAATATCAAGGACACAAAAAATCCTACGTGTTCCCAGACAGGTAGTTAAAAATGGTTAAAAATGGTTAAAAAATTTCGGGTGATTCCGGGATTTTCTGGGCTATTGTTCACGTGAATTATTCCGAGGTAGGTGATGTTTTGGCGGTTGGAAATGAAAAACGAACTGTGTACAGCACAATGACAAACCCAACTGGTGCAACGTTTCGGCAAAACGTTGCCTACCTTGGGTTTACCTAAATCAACACACCAACCTGTGAACACTAGGCAAATTTTTAAAATATTTTGAAAAACATTCGGAAAAAGACGAAACCCCTAATTGACAGTTTAAACTTTTTTGATAAACTGCGAAACTTAATCGGTTACGATTTGCTTTTTTTGCCGCTTGTTTTGTGACAAACAAACCGCAACGATTTCAATGAAACCTTATAAAATAAGGAGTCTGACAATGAAAAATGTAGTAATGTGTTTGATCGGGATTTTTGCAGAAATTTTTGTGAAAAACCCAATGTTAAACTGGGTAAACCAGGGGGGGGGGGGGCAATCTGTAGTGGAAAGTTGAGAACGGATAGTGGAGAATCTTCACGTTCTAAACTATTTCCTATAAACTTTTTACAACTTCTGCGTTCTTCACCTTTCGGCTTTACCTTGGTCGAACTTCTTGTGGTGATTGCGATTATCGGCGTGTTAATTGCACTTCTGTTGCCTGCTGTTCAAGCCGCCAGAGAAGCTGCAAGACGTGTTCAATGTACCAATCATCTCAAACAATTTGGTATTGCGGTACATAATCTCCACGATACTCATAATCGTTTACCACAACGAATCTATGGTGATGAAGGGTATGGAGCTGCCGTCAAAAACAGTAGTCCATTTTCATGGGCACCAACAGGAGGAATTCAATTTTGGCGTTGGAATCACATGTTGAGTGTTCTTCCTTACATGGAACTTCAAGCCAAATACGATGATTTTGTAACAAGAATCAATTCCGGTTCAACATCTGGTGACGCAAACGGTTTTTCATGGACTCGAGATAAAAATTTTCGAACTTCTGTATTTCTTTGTCCCTCCGATGGTAATGCCACGGATGCTAAGGGTCTGGTTACAGATCGGGTTCTTAGTTATGCCGGCTGTCGCGGAGACGCTTTGGGGCAGCCGCATGAGTCCTATGACCGGCGTGGAATGATTGGACGCGGCGGCGATGACGGAGGTCCCGGTTCCAGAGATTTTTCTGCCATTACAGACGGTCTTTCTAATACACTTCTTTGGTCTGAATGTGCTATGGCAACTTCAACAGAAACCGATTCAGGTGTACCCATGAAGGGACATATCGTTGCTATTACTAGTACTAGTACTTTTGAAGCCAATAGTCGTTATCCGGCTTCCTGTACAGCAATGCAAGCGTATGGAAATTCAATCGACTCGCCCAATCATGCCATTTTCAATTATCAAAAAGGTAGTAAAATTTTCGATGGTTTTGGTGTGTTTGCCATTTTTCACGCTATCCTTCCGCCAAACTATCCGAGTTGTGCCGCAAGTAGTTCTCCCTATAACACGGAACCTTACCATTTTTTGGTTACACCAAGCAGTTATCATACAGGCGGTGTGAATACATGTTTCGGTGATGGTTCTGTCCGGTTTATTTCTGAAACAATTAACACCGGGAATATTACAGTCAATATCAGTACATTCAGTTATCCCGCAGTTTCCGGTACAAGTCAACGAGATATTACCGGTGAATCACCATGGGGTGTTTGGGGAGCTTTGGGGTCTGTCAATGGTGCTGAAAATAAATCGTTTTAAAAAATAGTAAAGATATAAAGAGAAGTACGAAAATAAGTTTCAAAATTAGTCTTTATTTACAATGTGATATAGTTATGGTTCTATAATAATGCAATAAAATATTTTTTGTACGATTCAAGATTTAGTTCAAAAAATACTAATTACATTAACCAATACAAATAATATTTAATTTTTGTAATTTACTTGTATCGTTTGTAATAAAATTTAACAATGGAACTTATTTTCGTGTGAATTCTAAATGTTATACTTAAAGGATATACAAATTTTTTACCTAACTATTAACTATGATAAAAAAAATTATTTTTTCGTTTTTTTGTTTGTCAACCGTTTTATTTTATGGTTGTGTATCATCGGAATTATCAGTCCATTTTGTCGAAGGAACTGTTGTCTTTAATGATCAACCACTTTCCGATGCATTAATTAGTTTTATCCCGAAAACCGGAGGGAATGGTATTCCTGCTATCGGTAAAACAGATGAAAATGGTCATTTTCTCTTGACCTCAATGCAAGGCGGTCAACCCAATCGAGGAGCTGTTGCAGCAGAATACATTGTTGTCATTACAAAAAATAAAGACAAACCGTCCCGAATAGAATATTCAAGAGATATTGACGGTAAACCAATGGAAATCGGTATTTATGAAAGTCTTGTTCCTGAAAAATACACACTACCAACAACAAGTAACTTAATTGTTACCGTTGAAAAGAAAAAACGAAATCAATTTAATTTCATTTTGGATAAAAACTAACTATTATTTTCTCCAAAATATTTTATACTAAGTTTCCTACTTAACCACTTAACCACAAATTATTCTCATGACAAAAAATATATTGACAATCTGTTTTGTGCTAGTAATATGTAACACTTTTTCGATTGCAGAAGAAGTGTGTCAGGTTCTGGATGACCAGAATTATTCGCAAGGTTTTACGATATTTGGAACAAAACATGGTCAACCCAAACGTATTGAAACATTCGGTCAGGAAGGTGTTACACCGTGTTGGCAAATTGCACAATGGAACTCCAAAGGAACATTAGATCGTTTTGATCTTGACGAGAATACCGCTATGTTTTCCGATTCTTATAAATCGGTTTTATTGAATCGAAAAACCGGTGCCATCAACCTGACCGTTCTCGCCTCCAAAGAATGGAACAACGTACCGCGTGAATCACATTCGGAACCTTGGCCGCATCTTCTCTTATCACGATCACACTTCGCAAATCCTATTAATATTGCTCATGCACAGAAAATTTTGGTTACATTTGATTTTGAATTAACTCTATTACAAAAATATGGTGAACAAAAAAACAATTTACATACTGCCCAAGTCGGTTGGTTTTTGTACTTGAAAAATACCAATAAACAATCAAAAGGTTTTCATGACTTTCTTTGGTTTGGCATAAGTCTTTTTGATAGCCGGCATGATTTTACTTCAACTTATGCCGCACAAGATTTTGCAATGTCCAACGGAAAATTTATTTATACTATCGGCAATAAAACATTTCTCACTAAAAAAGTTGAAGTAGGACAACGTCAGAAAATTCAGTACGATATTCTGCCGGAAGTTCAAAAGGCTCTTGATACTGCTCATCAAAAAGGGTTTATTGTTCACTCAACTATTCAAGACATGGTGTTCGATGGTATGAATATCGGGTGGGAAATACCCGGTGTTTATGATGCCGGTATGACTTTTTATCAACTTAGTGTTGAAGTTATCAAAAAAAAGGAAATTCCATTGAACTCAAATGAAAATAAACCCTAATATTCGGTAGATACTAATATTTTCGTAATATATCAGCGGAATTATTGTTTTTTATATTAGTCCCGATAGGGGCGTTAGGATTTTTTACTGAATCGCCCGCCCCAACGGGGTGGGTTTAAGTTTTCCCGCCCACCCTGACGCCCTGAAAGGGCAACGGGAAAATGATTAAATAACGAACCGTGTAAAATTTCCTATCGCCCTTTCAGGGCGGCTATGGTTGTGATCTACAATAATTCCACTGATATATTACCAGAAAATTTATTCATAATATTGAACGATTTCCTAGTCTTTCTTGAGAGAATAATTGGGATTGTAATTTTTTTGATTTTTCAAATCTATTTCTGAACTTGGACATTTAATATGGACATACCGGCACCTAAAAATTTACGGGTTGGTTTTTCGATTGATAGGAACAACACGCATACATTTGCACTTGGTTGGGAATTTGAGACGACTCGCAAGACGATTCGTTATATTTTGGAATTTTCTGTTGACAAGCGGAAATTTCATCCGGTACCTACCGAACTTTGTACATTTGCGGAACCGCCGGAACGCCGGGTTGATATTCCGTTTGCCAAGTTTGTTGAGTTGATGCAAAGTGTCCAACTCGATATTCGTAAACACCGTTACATTTACTGGCGGCTCACTGCGGAATTTCATGATACAACCGGTACAAAAAATTTCGGTCAATCTCATAGTAATATTGCCTGTTTTGAAATGCCGCCGTTGGAATAATTGATTCTGTTCCTATTGATTTTACATTTTTGCAGGTATAGCGGAGTTGGAAAATTCCTAACCGTTTTGACAATAAAATATAACAACAAATAGTAAAAATATCGAACGAAAACAAAATAGGAATATACTCATGACACATGAAATTCCGGTTTTTATTTTTTGTAATTTTTTTAAGATAAAAAATAGCAGTTCATTTTTAAGTTATTTTGTAACATCATAGATATTTTGTGAGATTTTTTACCTTAAAGGGGCAACCGTTTGCCGTATCCCCAAACGACCGTTTAATAATCGTGTTTTCTTTTTTTCTTTTTATTTTCTGTTTTTATGTGTTGATTCCTATTATGATAGGAGTCCTTGTTTCCTTAGTTTTGCGTGAATTATATAAGCGGCACCTTTGGGAACAAAGTATTATTGATAAAGAAAACGATAAGAAAGTTAAAGAAACACTGCAAGACAATGTTGTGAAATTATATGATCCTTCTCTGGATGAGACCAATTCTGAAACAAACCTCAATACCGGAACGGTTGTGGAACAAGTTCAGAATAAAGAATCTATTGTTATAGAACCTGCTGTTATAGAATCTACTGTTACGGAACCTACTGTTACAGAACCTACTGTTACGGAACCTGCCGTTACGGAATCTACTGTTAGCGTACCGGATTCCGAGTTGAATACGGGATCAGTTCCTTCCTCTGTGAAGTCCGAGTCAGAATACCAATCTCTTCCTGATCCGTCTCAACCCGAAACAACAACCAAACCGGAGAGTTCTGAAAACAAGTTACCAAGTGTATTCGATGACAAAAATAGAATACCGGACACATTTAAGATTGATGAGATTATTGATGAAATGGTCAATGAAAACCCGCCGATTATTCCTACGGATCTTTCGTTACGAATGGAGCAAGACAATAGTTCCGAAGCCCTGATGAACCAAATGGAAAATGAACAGGAACAATTGGAACAGGACGAAAATGAAATTCTTACCCAAATCATGGCTCCAACAGGTTCAAACAACCAACCGCTTTCACTATCAGAAATTTCGTTCGATAATCTCAATGAAGAAGAAAATGTTAATACGGTTCATTCGGAGATTTCGCCGATGGCAGTTGAGTTACTTGGGGAGGATTTTAATTTTGATTCGTTTTTTGAGGAAAAACTGAAATCCAAACCCCAAAATCAAGAACCAATTCCTGTTTATGAGATTGGTCGTGGAATTTATCAGGCAGATGGAGGATTTTTAGCAAATGATTTAATGTTACCAAATCTTTTACCGAAAGAACAGGTGATTATTTCTCTGTATCCTGATAATCTGATTCAAAATGCGGTTGTTGAACCGGATTTATCTGAAACCACTCAAAATTATAATTTTACCGAAGAGTTGTTGCCAATGTTTATTCGGAAGAAAAAAAGATAACAATACTCTAGGTTTTTTATTTTTTCCTCTTAACATTGATAGTGGAGAGTTGATAGTGGATAGTGCCGCAAGCGGAATTATTGCCGTTTAGGTAGTAATCCGCTTGCGGCACTATCCACGATCAACTCTCCACTCTCAACTATTATCTCGCCCTTGCAGGGCTTTGGAAAATAGGAGAGTTCCTGCTCCGGCGGTTGCGCTTCGCTTCACCGCCGGTTATGCATTTCACACTCCTAGCGGAGTAAGTCAAAACAAAAATGATACAAAAATATTACCCTTTCAATTTTTAAGTAGACAGTTACGATTGATTCTATCGTCTGAATTACCACATAATTTGATATGAAAATTCGTTTTCTTGTGTTGTAAATTCAACAGATTTGTCTTCGTTTCGGAATAAAACGTTGCGCAATTCATTTCCGTCGGCATCGAATGCTTTGACACTTTTGACAACTTCCGATAATGTCAATAACAATTTTGTTGCCGGTTCATCGGGAAGCGGTGTTACAATTGCAATTTTTTTATTGTGGTCGATTTCGATACGAAAAGCTCCTTTCGTTTTGGCAATTCCAAAATCAACCGGTTCGGTAATCGGCAAAAATCGTTCATATAACTTTTCATCTGCCGATTCAAGTTCAAGCGGTTCTAATACAATATTTGAAACGTTATTGTCTGGTTTTTTTCGTTCGATTTTCAACCAGCCGACTGCGTAACGGTCACCTCCCGTGTCGAACCCCATTAACTTGGAACGTTTGCTGTCGCCTTTGGAATCGTACAAACCAACAACAAAATAATATCGCCCCGCCGGAAGTTCATCGGGAATATTCATCGTCAAAGAATCCGAAACAATTTTATCTTTCCATTGCGAAACCGGCGTCTTGGGAAAACCTCCGCCTAAAACCGCCTCTTTCAATTTCTGATGCCAACTCATCCGCTTTTCCGTACAATGAACAAAAATACAAAGGTCTTTATCAATATCAATTTTTCCTTTGGTATTCCACGCAAAATCAGCAGAAAATTTATTACCGCCAAGATATTTGAACGAATTTAAAGTCGGTGTTATCGGCAAAATATTTGTTGCGTTTTTTTGACGGGCATTGACGTAAAGTATGTGTTTAACATTCCTAAGATAATCGGATATTTCGACAATTTGATCTCCTATTTTTGTTATTCCAGACCAATTTGAACGGAGATTTGATGTTTGAACTGCAAAGAATCCGAATTGTGGAATGATAATTTCCTTGTGTATTTTTGAATGAGTCAGTATTTTGTCAACAAAAGATGTAATATTCCAATCATTGTTCTCAAGATTAACAAAAATTGTTGTTTTATCGTTCCAGGTAATAATTTGCCGATGAATATTATTGTCCGAAAATTCGACATTGGTAATATATTTATCGGCAAGATGGCGAATCAAATTTTGTGCGAGCCAATATTTTCGTACCGCTCCGCGTTTTTTACTGCCCCAATCAACCATCAAAGCATGACCGGTTAATATTTCGGACGAAATATAATCATCGCTTTCAATTCCGTGCAACACCCGACCGCGTTGAGCTTCATAACGATTACTGTAACCAACGCCGTGCAACGAAAATGTATTGTGATGAACCGCATCGAACCAAGGTACACGCGACCATTGTTTACATTTCACCGGAATACGAAATTCCCCGCTTTCCGGTGAAAGAAACATAAATTGACAATCCGCTCCGTCAAGATGACCAATTAATGAATCCATTCCGGCTTCACTGGATGTTGTTGCGCTTGGGAAATTTTTGTTCGCTTTTGACAGTTTGTTGCGGATCGTGTCAAACGCTTTATTCCATGCGGATTGTGTTTCTGTACGACTATGAAAATTGCCGTCCCGATCATAAAAACCAAACGGAGGAATGGACGTGAACACATCAACAAAGTATGCGGACACTGGAAGATTCGCCGTCAAAAAAACGAAATTTCGTTCCAAAAATTTTTGGACTTTATCGGGACGGAATTGATAACTCTGTGCTTCGATTCCGTAATTGTTCCACGCTTTTCGGGGTTGTCCGTTTTCGTGAAATGTTGTTACGTCAAAACTGTAATCTTCGGCGTCGGGATAAAAATCGATATAATTATCGTGAATACCGTACTGAATTCCGTTTTCGTTGCAAATTTTCAGTGCTTCCTGCATTTCTTCCAATGTTCCCAGTCGCGGATTCGGCGGAAAAATATCAGGCAAACGGTTATCGTAACCCCAACGCTGCCAACTATGTACGATAAACAACGAATCGGTCAGACCATATCGAACAGCGTTTTTAATTGTTTCGATATGTTGTTTATATTGTCCGCCCCAAATATCGAACACAAATCGGCCTGCTTTTGTTTTGAAACCGGATGAGGGCATTTTATCGCCAATCGGACGATACCGGATAGCGCAATCCAACGCTCCGTTCAAACCGGGTAATAATGTAAGCGTTGTTGCCGGATGAACGCTTAACGTATATTTTTTCTTTTCAGGATCAACAACAAACCGATCCAGTGGAAAACTGCTCGCTTGCAAAACGGAAATACCGTTCTCAAAATCCATACCGACATGAGAGGTTGACAAATTATGTCCTCCGGCTGATGCGGTAAACGCTTGCGGTTCTTCAATACAATAACCGTGACCATAATAAACACGATTAGCATGATGAGTTGCCGTACCGAATTCAATTCGGTCAATCAGATCAACTGACGAAGAATCAATCGAAAATTGTAACGCCGCACCATTTTGAATCAACGTAAAAAACAATGTTTCACGTTGACCGTTCATTTCAATATCTTGCGCCCATTGTTTTTCCGCAAACACTTCTTGTTGTTTTTGTACATTTTTCGTTTGCGGTTTCGGCGGACTATCGGGATTGTGTACATTTTTAGAAATCCATGAACCGGCGTTAATCGAGGTAGGATTAAAACCAAGCGGTTGACCTTGACATGAAATCTGTAAACCGTCGAATTGAACTTGTTTTTCCGCATTTCCAACTCCGATAACACCGTCCGCAAATCCGTTGTAACCGAAAGTTACGGCTCCAGTCAGACCTCCGTCAAGTTTGAAAATGTATGTTTTATCTGTTTCGGATTTACCGGTTTTAATCGCAGCGAGATTTTCCGCAAACAATGTTCGTTTCTCCTCCGGTGTCAAAACAACCGGTTTTTCTCCTGACAAAAGCAAGATATCGCCCCAAAAACAAGAATCACAATTAGTGTTACGTTTCGGACCGGGATCGCTTTCGAGCCGCAACAATATTTCTTTTCCAGAGAATCGAGTCAGATCAACTTCGTTTTCAATCCAATTTGTTTCAGCGTTATGTTTTTCGTACACTTTTTCGTTATTAACTAAAATGCGGAATGTGACGCCATCGCTTGGAGTTTCCGGCGGTATCACCTCACGAACTGCGCTGTAAAATGATAACGTAATTGGTTTTACTTCCGGTAACGCAATTCGGTATTCCACGCCTGTGTTACCAATACCGCCGCGATAGGGCGGATGCATGTTAATACTCCGACGTGATTTAAAATAGTTACGGTTAATATTAACACCGGTTTCCTGATTACCGCCGAAAAATCCGACCGGAAGAATTTGTAACGTTTTATTGTCGTAATTCCAAACGCCCCGATATGTATCCAACTCCGCGAGAAATAAACCGCCGCGTTCAGGTAAAATGTTGAGCGGTAATTTTTGTGTATCGGTAATTATTTGACCGAGCAAGGGATTTTTCGGAGTTCCGGTAACGGGAATTTTGGTCTCAACAATGAGAACGATATTTGTTTTTTTTATTTCGCCGTTCACCGTAAATTCAACATCAAGATGAACGGGATAATGTGCGGAATAGGTTCCCGGTCGGGCAACGATTTTTACTTCGGTAGTTTTCGTACTTTTAGCGGGGAGTTCCAATGATTTTGAAACAGAATCCGGTTCAGTGGGTTCGGTGTCGGAAAACTCAATGGTTTCAATGGTTCGGAAATGCAATTTAAGCGCAATCGGCAAGTCTGATGAATTTTCGAAAGTTGTTTTAATAGTCAACGGTTTATCTATTTCCGTAATCGTTTCGCTTTTCACTATTTTTTCGGGTTCACCAAAATACAATTTCAGAGAACCTTCTGTCGTTTGATAAGTCGTGTAAGCAAACGAAATTGAGGATGCCAGAATTGTGTAACATAAAACAACAATCAGTAAATTCAATCTTGTTAATTGATACAGCATAGTTAAAACTCCTAAAAATTGTTAAAGAATTCTTTTCTCAAAATTCAAACTTTCAATTATTATGATACATCAATCACAGTAAAAGTTTGTATCATTATAAACCAAAAGACTTGGTGTTCAAGATGTTTTAGATTCTTTATATTTTGATCTTGACGTGAAAATTTGAATTATTTATCATTAGGAGCAGTGTTGGTAATAAATTACCTATTTTAACAATAATATTTAATAGAGTTCAAGGATGAACAATTCACGCGGGAGTGCGAGGGAACGCGAAAAAGCAAGGGAAATTGCCGGTTTAATCTGGGCGAATGCCGATCTGTTACGCGGTAATTATAAGCAAGCCGAATACGGTAAAATTATTTTGCCGTTTACGGTTATTCGGCGGCTTGATCTTGTTTTAGAGCCGACAAAACAAAAAGTACTTGATGCTTTTCAGAAGTACAAGGACAAAAAACCGGAAGCTCTGGAACCGATTCTTAATCGTGCTGCCGGAAATATTGCCGGAAAAGGAATGCAATTTCATAACCGGAGTAAATTTACTTTTAATGATCTGGTAAAAGATCATCAGAATATTGCAACAAATTTTCGTACTTATTTACGCGGATTTTCGTCACATGTCAAGGAAATTATCAAACACTTCAGTTTCGAAGAACAAATCAACAAACTTGATGAATATGATCTGCTCTTTCAAATTACAGAGAAATTCGCCAAAGAGGAAACGGTATCATTATTACGTGATGCGGATACGATTCTCATGGGATTGGCATTTGAGGAATTGATTCGAAAATTTGCGGAAGATAGCAACGAAACCGCCGGTGAACATTTTACTCCGCGTGAAGTTATTCGTCTGATGGTTAATCTTCTTTTCGTAAAAGACAAGAGAACATTGACCAAAGGCGGTGTTATTTGCACGCTTTATGATCCGGCATGTGGTACGGGCGGGATGTTGTCGGAAGCAGCAGAGTA